>JAQBVK010000003.1 GCA_027623585.1 Planctomycetota bacterium | reverse complement strand
ACAAAGCGCAACCCCTTGCCGCCCCCGCCTGCCGATGCTTTGATCATGACGGGAAAGCCGATTTCCCCGGCAGCCTGGAGAGCTTCTCCGTCGGAAGTGACCGGGTCCATGGTCCCGGGTATCATCGACACACCGTACCTGGAAACCGCCCGGCGGGATTCAATCTTGGAGCCCATCAGAGCAATCGATTTCGGAGCCGGGCCGATGAAGGTGATCCCGGCGTCTTCACATGCCCCGGCGAAGTCCGAGTTCTCGGCGAGGAATCCGTAACCCGGATGAATCGCTTCGACGTCGGCGACCTCCGCCGCCGCCATGATGCGCGCAATGTCCAAATAGGACTGCGCACTCTCGGCAGGTCCGATGCAGATCGCTTCGTCGGCCGCTTGCAGCCAGGTGCCGCCGCGGTCGGCTTGCGAGAAAACCGCAACCGCCTCGATGCCGAGTTCATGCGCCGCGCGAATCACGCGCAGAGCGATCTCGCCTCGATTGGCGACGAGGATGCGCCGGAACATGTTCTGGTTCAGGCTCCTCAAGCCCGCTGGATGCGGAAGAGGGGCTGGTCGTACTCGACGGCTTGGCCATCCTGCACGAGCACCTCCAGAATTTTGCCGTGGAATTCAGCCTTGATCTCGTTGAATACTTTCATCGCTTCGATCAAGCAGAGCACGGTCTCCTCGTCCACCGCATCCCCGACGTCCGCGTAGTTCTCAGACTCGGGATTCGCTCGGCGGTAGAAACTTCCGACCATCGGCGAGCGGAAGTAATCCGCTGCCGGCTCGGCTGGGGCTGGAGCGGCTGCGGGGGGCGCCGCGCCGCCGGGCGCCTCCGGTGCCGGCGCGTAGTAGCCCGGCGCTGGCGCCATCGTGGCGGGCGCATTCTGCTGGCGCGAAAGCCGCACCTCGGTGTCGCCCTGCACACAGTGCAGTTCGGTGAGGCCGCCCTCTTTCATGAGGGTCAGCAGTTGCTCGATGAGTTTGAGGTCCACAGGGATCCGGACTCGGAGGATCGAGGGGCGTTGCGCGCCTCGGGAGTCCCTATTGTGCCTGCCACCGACCCGATTTTCCGCCAGACTTCGAGATCAGGCGCAGCCCTTCGATCCGCGCTCCCTTGTCGAGCGCTTTGAGCATGTCGTAGAGGGTTAGTGCGGCGACCGCAGCGCCGGTCATCGCCTCCATCTCCACGCCAGTGCGCGCATGAACGGCGGCCCGGCAGGTGATTCGCAGGCGCGGCTGAGTGGGATCTGGCAGCTCCACCTCGACCTGGACCACGTCGAGGGCCAACGGATGGCACATCGGAATCAGGTCGGCGGTGCGTTTGGCGGCTTGGATCCCGGCAATGCGCGCCGGTTCGATCAAACCGCCTTTCGGCAGTTTGCCGTCCAGCAAGGCGGCGAAGGCAGCGGGCGGCACGTGCAACCAAGCTTCGGCCACCGCCTCGCGCGGACCGGGCGTCTTGCCGCCGACGTCCACCATGCGCGAAGTTCCGTCCTCGCCGAGGTGCGAGAGTCCCCCGCCGACATCGGTCGCGCTCATCCGTACAGTCTAAAGTCCCCGCAGGCCGTTGCTCAGCCGAGCCGATAGCCTAGAGGTGGATCCCGCCATGGCAATGCTCGCGACCCTCCTCCTTTCTTTCTGCGCCGTTCAGGAACCCGCTTCCTGGGAGCAAGCCCTCGCTGACGCCGCTGCCGCTGGAGCTACGGTCACGTTGCGCGTCGCTGACGCCGCCGGTGCGGACGCTGACGATGCCGACTTCGCAGCGGCGCGCGCGCGGCTCGAAGGCGCTCAGGGAATCGAACTGCTGTTTTTGGTCCGCTTCCTTGGTTTTAGCCCGGAAGATCCGGAAGCCGAGCGTCTGGTGACTTTGGTGGACGCTGCCGACCCTGACCTCGCGCTCGCTGCTCTGTCCACCCTCACCCGCGCCACAGGGGAGGAAGCGCATGCCATTCAGAGCGCACTGGGGTCGCGCCTGCTCGAACTCGACGCCGCGCAAGCGCCGGAGGTCTGGTTCGAAGGGCACCTGGTCTTGTTCCGAATCGGCGACGGCGTCTACCGCGCCGCGGCCTTACGGAATCTGCGCAGCCAACTCGCGGTGGAAGAAGGCACCCTGCAGCGCCGAGCCGCGCTCGCGATCGGGCGCACCGGCGTCGTGCTCGACGCCACGGAGACGGCCTTGTTGACGGAGATCGCGGAAGGCGTCGGTGCCGACGCGGCTCTCGCCGGCGCATTGCTCGACCGCATCGGAGATCAAGAGCGTCATCGCCAGAAGGAGGAATCCTTGCTGCGCTACGCGCAGCAACTGCAGGAGCAAACCGAGCAGCCCACGCCCGGTTCACTCGGCGCGCTCGAGGACGTGTTGCGCATGGCGGAAGCCGCGCACATGGAAGCTGAGCGCTTCAACCGCGACGAACTTCTCGAAGCGGCGGCCGACGGCATGCTGCGCCGCCTCGATCCCTACTCTGACTTCATGTCCTCCGCCGAAGTCGCGGAGTTCAAGTTCGAAATGGATCCGCAGTACGGCGGCATCGGCGCCTACGTCAACATCGTCAACGGCGTGTTCACGATCATCCGGCCGATGTACAGCGGACCGGCGTATCGCGCAGGCCTGCTCTCCAGCGACAAGGTGTTCGAAGTGGATGGATGGTCCACCGCCGAGCAGCCGCAGGACGAAGTGATCCGGCGCCTCAAGGGCAAGCCCGGCACCTCGGTGCTGCTCAAGGTCTGGCGTCCGGGCTGGAATGAGCCGCGCGAGATCCCGGTCGAACGCGAACAGATCGAGGTGCCGGTCTTGGAGCAGGAAATGCTGCCGGGCCGCGTGCTCTACCTCGAATTGATCTCCTTCGGCGCCGAAGCCGCGCCGCAGATCGCGAACGCGGTGAGCGCAGCCCTAGCCGAAGGGCCGCTCTCCGGCGTGGTCCTGGATCTGCGCAACAACCCCGGCGGCTACCTCGAAGCGGCGGTCGAGATCGCCGACGTCTTTCTGCCCCGAGACCGGCTGGTGGTGACCACCAAATCGCGCACCCAACCCGAGGAGCGGCACTTCACGCGACGCCCCGCGATGGTGGACGAATCGGTGCCATTGGTGCTACTCGTGAACGATTTGAGCGCTTCGGCTTCGGAGATCGTGGCCGGCGCGCTCGGCCAGCACGCACGCGCGGTGCTGGTCGGCGAACGCACCTTGGGGAAAGGCTCGGTGCAGCAGTTGCTGCGCATTCCCGGTCAACCCGGCGACGAGCCCTGGCAGGACGTCAACCGCAACCGCATGCGGGATGAGTGGGAAACCTACACCGACGTCAACGACAACGGCAAGCACGATTATGCGCCCTTGTTGAAGTTGACCATCGCCTACTACTACCTGCCGGACGGCTCGAGCATTCATACCCTGCGCGATCACGACGGTCGCGTGGTGCAAGCCGGGGGCATCGAGCCGAACCGCGTCGTGAAGATTCCGCAACTCGACTACCCGACGCTCCGCGAACTCGACCGCCTGCTCGGCGAGGACGTCTTCCGCACCTACGCGCTGCGCTTGCAGGAGCAGAACCCTGCTTTGGCGGTACGCATCGCCGAATACGACGATCGCGATCTGAGTCTCTACCCGGGATGGGATGACTTTTACGCGAGCCTGCGCACCACCCTCGACCCGCAGGAACTGCGCCGCTGGGTGCGTCGCTCGGTGCGAGCCTTGGTGAGTGATTCACGCGGCAAAGTCTTCCCCGGCAACGGATTCTTGGGCGACTTCGAAGAAGATCCGCAGTTGCAGGAAGGCATTCGCTTGTTGCTCGAGAAGAGCGGCCGCGGCACCGCCGACTTCCCCGAGTACCGAATCCTCGCGCTTGCCGCTGAGGCGCCGACCGGCGAGGCCGCGGCCGGCGCGACCACGGACGGCGGACGCTAAGCAGCGCCGCCGTCTTCGAGCACTGCGATCAGCGCGTTGCGCCCCCCGCCCACGCCCTCGCGGCGGTGGCTGAACAAGCGTTCGTCCGTGAGCGTGTCGAGGCCGTCGTCCTGGATCGCCGTGCGCGGCACACCGGCCGCGACCAGGATTTCGACGCACCAACGGCCTACGTCCACGCTGCATCTCGCGCCCTCCCGGTCCACGGCGGCGGCTGGAGCGCGCTCGGCCAGTTCAGGGCCGACCTCGTACGCCGGCGCGCGCGCGCAGGGCGAAATCCACGCCCGGATCTCAGCTGACGCTTCGCCGTCGCCTTCATGCAGACGCCGAAGCCCCTCCTCGATCACGCCGGCGACGAGGCCACGCCAGCCGGCGTGCAGCACGGCGAGCCGGGGACGTCCGCCGCCGCGATGCAGCAGCACCGCCGCGCAATCGGCGACCGGCATGAAGAGCGGCAGTCCAGGGGTGGCGGTAACGAGACCATCGCAGGCCGCCAGCACAGTTCCTGAATCGCTCGCTCCGCGACCGCGTTCCGCCTCGCCGACGACACGCACGGTTGCGCCGTGGACCAGAGATCCGCACACCCACTCGGTCGCGTCGACGTTGAGATGTCGTGACCATGCGGCTCGTGCCAGCAGGGCGGTCGCTCGATCGCGATTGCCGGATAGGGAAAGGTTTCCGGCTCCACTAGCGGCGGCGCGGGCGGCGAACACGGCGCGGACTCCGCGCGGGATTCCCTCCACCGAGAAGCCACGCAGGCCTCCGGTCAAAGCCACTTCCGCGCTCACGCCGCCGGCGGCGAGTTTTCGTCGTTCCGCATCACGGGTCGAAGGTACTCGGCGTAGAGCACCTTTGCCACCGCAACGATCGGCACCGACACCAGCACGCCGAGAAATCCGAACAAGGTGCCTCCGGCGAGCATGGCGAACACCACTGCGAAATCCGAGAGGCCGAGTCCGCGCCCGACCAGACGCGGCAGCAGAACGTAGCCCTCGAGCGCTTCAAGGCCGGCGGAGAGTCCGGTCGCGAGCAACAAACCTGCAATGCCTCCGCCAGTCGCTCCCCCGTCGGCGAATCCGACTCCGGCGACCGCGAGCCACGCAAGGATCGGGCCGATCACGGGCAAGATCGAGAACACGCCGAGCAACAAGGCCAGCGTGTAAGCGCCTGGAAAACCCACGATGGCGAGCACCACCCACGCGATCGCCGCCTTCACCAGTGCGACCACGAGACGCGAACGCGTGTAGGAGCAGAGGATTTCCTCGATGCGCGGAAGCAAGCGGTCGTAGCGCGGATGCCACTCCTTCGGCAACTCACCGCGCAGACGAGCGGGCCAGGGCGCCCCTTCGAGCAGGTAGTACAGGAAGACCGGCAGCAGCGCGATGAAACTCACGATGCCGAACAAGCCGCCCAAGAAACTCGCGAACCAGCGGCCGACGCTGACCAACGCTTGAGCGGCGTTTCCCGCGTGCTCGGAAATCTGCTCCTCGCTCAGGCCCATCGCGCCTAATTGTGCGGCCCAATCCGCGGGTAGGCGCGCCTGCAAAGAGGCAAACGCATTCGCGAACCAGGCGCGCAAGGCTTCGACGTCGGCGTCCGCCACCCAAGTGGCGAGCGAACCCACGTCGCTGCCGCTCGGCAGCAGCAAGGCGATCGGAACGATCAGAACGAGCAGCGTGCAGGCGAGCGCGGCGGCGGCACTTCCGACGCGACGACGCATGCGGCGGTGCAGCGGCTGCAGAGCGAGCGCGATCAAGTAAGCAGCGAACAGCGGCACTGTGATCGGGCGCAAAAGCCAGATCAGCAGCGCGGCGGCGGCCACAACCGCCAGCCGCAGCACCGCGCGAGCGCTCATGCTTCTTCCTTGACCGGTCCGCGCCGAGCAGCTTCGCGCATCGGCGTCGGATCGAGGAAAGCTTGCTCGAAGTCGAAGCCGTTCGCGAAGTCGCGCGGATGGTCGTTCTCGGCGCGATTCAGGAGTCCGGCCTCACACATCTGGAACACCAGAGCGCCGAAGTCTTCGGTTCGGGTCACGCCCCAGGATCGGAAGGCGAAGGGCGCGAGCGGTCCGAACTCCTCCTGGGCGTAGCGGCGAATTCCATCCAGGAGTTCCCGCCCGTTGATGTGCCGGCTCTCCGTCGGCGCCTGGCCTTTGCCCTGAAGGAAAATCGTGAAATCGAGCGCCTCCAGCACGAAGAAATAGGCCGCCTCGGCGAACCTCCTCCCATTCTGGGAGCGGATCTCTCGGATCAAGGGTTGGAGCTTGCGGTCGTCCATGTCAGGCGTGCCCCGTAGCCTATCGGACCACCGGGTGAGCGGTTTGCCCGGAATCCGCGAGGAACCTTGGCCCGCTTTCGTGGGCCACGGCATAGATCATCATAACCCCTTTATATGGAAAGCATTACAACCAGCAAGTTCTTAGTGCGTGGCGGCGTCGCGGAGCTCCGAAAGGAGCAGTCCCGGGCTGACGTTGACCTCGAGATCCGCAAGCGCCTCGTGCAGGCGTTCGGCCCAGCGGTCCGCGCGAGCCAGGTCAGCATCTTCTCGCAGGAGGAGGCTCAGCGCCGCCTGAAACCGGCGTGAGAGGAGCGCCCTCGCTTCGGCTGAGTTGCTCGCCCCTTCCGGGGCTTCGAGCCATTCCGCGCTCGGGTCTCGGCCGTGGAGCCACTCCCGCAACTGGAGCAGCCTCGCGCAGAGCTCCATGCGATCCTCAGAAAGCAACTCGAGCGCAGTTTCGGCGCCGATCGTGTTCTTGAGCAGACTCCAGTGTTCGTCGGGGATCGCCGCCTCGGCGGCCCTCTGGTCGAGCGAGGACTCCGGCTCCGGTGGCAGCCGCAGGGCGCGGAGTCTCGAGCGCAGCGCGGGCAGAAGCGCGCCCAGGTCGCAGGCGGTCAGAATCAGAAAGGTGCCCGTCGGAGGCTCCTCGGCAGTCTTCAGCAGCGCCGATTGCGCGTCTGAGGTCATGCGGTCAGCGTCGAAGAGCAGCACCGCGCGGCGCGCCCCGGCCAATGGTTTGTAGCGCAAGGCATCTTCGACGCAGGCGATCTCATCCTTGCGCCGCGTGACGTGTTCGACGCGAAGGCCGGTGACACCGAGCTCCACGGGGTCGAAGATCGCGCAGTCCGGATGCCCGCGCGCTTCGCGCACGCCAAGCAAGGCCGCCGCGCAGTCGAGCGCGCCGCGGCGGCATCGCTCGCGACCGGGCGCGAGCAAGAGCCAAGCGTCGGCGAGTGTGTCGGCGGCGAGCGCTCGCGCGAAACCGGTCGGGGTTTCGATCATCGGGGCGCCTCTGCGAGTCCGAAGGCGGCGGCGATCTTCTCGGCGACTTGGTCTTCGTCGCAGCCGTCCACTGCGATCACGGCGCAGCGTTGCGGATGTTCGGAGGCGTAACGCAAGTAGCCCTTGCGCACGCGCTGTTGAAAGTCCACGCCACGCGCTTCGATCGCGTCCGGACCCCCGCTTCGGCTATCCCCCGCCGCGAGCACGCGCCGGAAGGATTCCTCAGGGTCGAGATCGAGAATCACGACGCGCTCCGGTTGCAAGGCAGCGGGGACGCAGAGGCGGTCGAGGGCGAGCACGAAACGCGCGTCGTCCTCGGACTGCCCTTGATAGGCGAGCGTCGAAGGAGTGAATCGTTCGCAGATCACCGTGTGGCCGGCCTCGAGCGCAGGCTCCACGGCGCAGCGCAGAAGTTCGACGCGCGCGGTGAAGAACAGCAGGGCCTCGGCGCGCGGACTCCACGCATCCCGCGCGGGACCTCGCGTCAACAAGAGTTCCCGCACGCGTTCCCCGAGCGGCGTCGCTCCCGGCTCACGCAGAGCTACCGGCTCCTCGCCCGCGTTGCGCAGGCGGGCGACCAGCCGCGCGGCCTGGGTGGACTTGCCGGAACCGTCCACGCCCTCGATCACCCAGAGTCTTCCACGCACCCGCACGAACCCATCCTAGGGCTCGGAGATGCATCCTGCTGGAAAGCGGAGGCCGTGTTTCGGTAGCCTTGCGGGATGCACGTTCCGGCACCTCGCGGGGCTTCCCTCGCCGGTCTTCTCCTGCTCGCTTGCGGGCTCGCCGCTTGCGCCGCACCTCGTCCGGCGCAGGACAGTTTCATCGCCCTCGAACCGCCCGTGCAGTCCCCTCCTGGTGACGCGAGTGCCGCCGAGCGCCTGGACTGGTGGGAGGCGCAGTTGCCCCGGCTGAGCAGCGATGACCGGCTCGAGGCCCGGCTTTGCATGGGCGAGTTGTACTTGGAGTTGCGCCGCCCGGAAGAAGCCCGTTATGCCTTCTACGAGGTACTGGGTGCCAGCGTGAGCGCGCGGGAACAGGCGCGCGCCGAGCGCGGGCTCGGCCTGAGCGAGTTCCTCGACGGGCAGCCCCAGCGCGGACTCTCGCATCTGGAGAACTCGTTGCGGGGACTCGAAGCGCCGGCTGCGGAAGAGGTTCGGTTCTTGATCGCGACCGTGCGCGGGCGCGCGTCGGAGGCCGACGCGGGATTGATCGCGCGCATGGATCCTTATCTGAAGCCGGCGGGACTGCTTGCTGCCGCGCCGATGGCGGCCGCAGCCTCGAAGGGATCGCTGGCCGACGTGAGCCGGACGCAGTGGAAGGCTCAAGCCATGCGCGCCAATCACGATCCGATGAGCAAGCCCTATCGGCTCACGGTGCATCACACGGCGGAGCCGTTGGAGAGCGATGCGCTCGCCTCAAGTTGCGCGGAGGTGCGCCACATCCAGAGCATGCACGTGCAGCAGGGTTGGGCCGACGTCGGCTACCACTTCTTCATCGATCGCGCGGGGCGCATCTTGGAAGGCCGCAGTTTGGATGCGCAGGGAGCGCACGCCGGCAACAGTGACGCCAACCGTGGCAACGTCGGCATCGCCCTGCTCGGGAACTTCGTGCCGCAACCTTCGAGGGGACCGGCCTACGCGAAAGCGCAAGTTCCGACTACGGCGCAGATGCAAGCATTGGATCGGCTGACCGATGCCTTGGTCGCGCGCTACAACATTTCAACACGCGAGATCTGGGCCCATGAGCATTTCCGCGAAACGGAGTGTCCCGGTCCGCAACTGCGCGGCTGGGCGGATGCCCGGCGTGCGGGGCGGCGCAGTGCCGGCACCTCCGCTGCGAACGCCGCCTCCGGCAAGTAACAGGCTGCACAGTGCAGCCGGATCATTTGCGCACGGCGAGGACGACGAACGCCGCTAGCCCTGCCAGCCAACAGTAGGGCGCGAACCACCACAGCCGGCGCGTCTTGCCGAGCTTCACCAGGAGCCCGAGCGAGGCCAGTCCGACCAGCGCGCTCACGCTCACGGCGGCGCCGACCGCAGTCCAGCCGCCGACGCTCGCGATGTCCAGTTGGGGCACCGTGAGGACGCTCGCTCCGGTGATCGCGGGGATGAAGAGCAGGAAGGAGAGACTCGCGGCCGCGGGCAGCGAGAGTCCCATCGCCATGCCCACCACAATGGTGGATCCGCTGCGCGAAATTCCCGGAAGGATCGCGAAAGCCTGGGCTACTCCGACGACCAGCGCGATGCGTAGGCTCAGCTCGGAGAGCGAGCACCCTTCGGATGGGAAGCGGCGGCTCCAGAACAAAATCCCACCCGTCACGAGGAGGGCGGCTGCTGCAACTCCCGGATGGCCGAAGATTTCTTTCACAGTGGATTCCAGCCCCATCCCGACGATGCCGGCCGGAAGGGATCCCAGCAGGATCAGCGCAGCCAAACGACGCTGAGCCTTCACCTCTGTGCCGAAGCCCAAGCATCCGGACGCGAGCGCCATGAGCGTGCGTCGATAGAAAACCAACACGGCGGCCAGCGTGCCGAGATGCAGTACGACTTCGACGGTGGCATCGTCTGGCAGGGCGTCGCCGCCGGGCAGCAAGGCGCGCGCCAATACCAGGTGACCGCTCGACGAAACCGGCAAGAACTCCGTGAGTCCTTGCACGACGGCGAGGATCAGCAGCAGCGCGAGCGGAACCAAAATGCGGGTCCCCGCCTCAGAGCGAGCGAGCGACCTCGGGGGCAGCCTGCCAAGGAAGATCGAAGGCCGCGGCCACCGCGCTGTGCGTCAATGCGCCGGCCAAAGTGTTGGCGGCGGAAGCCAAGGCGGGCTCTTCGAGCACGGCGCGACGCGGGCCGAGGTTCGCGAGTTTGAGCGCCCACGGCAGCGTTGCGTTGGTCAACGCGAAGGTGCTGGTGCGCGGTACCGCGCCCGGCATGTTGGCAACGCAGTAGTGCACCACGCCATCCACGACGAAGGTCGGCGCATCGTGCGTGGTCGGACGGCAGGTCTCGACGCAGCCGCCTTGGTCGACCGCGACGTCCACGATCACCGATCCCTGGGGCATCAGAGCGAGGTCTTCGCGCGTCACCAACTTCGGCGCGCGCGCCCCCACCACGAGGACCGCACCGATCAGCAGATCCGTGCGCGGAAGCCGCTCGCGGATGGCTCCACGGCTGGAATGGATCGTCCGCACGTTGGCTGGCATCACCTCGGCGAGGTAACGCAGCCGATCCAGATTCACGTCGAGGATCGTCACGCGGGCGCCCATGCCGGCCGCCACCCAGGCCGCCTGGGTGCCGACCACGCCGCCGCCCAGGATCATCACGTGCGCCGGCTCGACGCCCGGGACACCTCCGAGCAGAACCCCCCGACCCCCCATCGGAGATTCGAGGTACTTGGCGCCTTCCTGCACCGACATGCGCCCGGCGACCTCGGACATCGGGGTGAGCAAGGGCAGCGTGCGGCCGACTTCCAGCGTCTCGTAGGCGAAGCAGTGCGCACCGGCGCGCACCATGCCCTCGGTGAGTTCGCGGTCGGCGGCAAAGTGGAAGTAGGTGAACAGCGTCTGGCCTTTGCGTGAACGCGCAATCTCGATCGGCTGCGGTTCCTTGACCTTCAGGATCAGGTCGGCGCGTTTCCACACCGCTTCGACGTCGGCCGCGATGCTCGCGCCGCAGGCGAGGTATTCTTGGTCGCTGAAGCCGCTGTTGAGGCCCGCTGAAGGCTCCACCAGAACCTGATGGCCGGCTTCGACGAAAGCGTGCGCGCCCACGGGCGTCAGCGCCACGCGAGCTTCGAGTTTCTTGATCTCTTTGGGAACCCCGACGATCATGGACGCGCCCCTCCGGGCGGCGCGAATTCTACGCGTGCCGAGATCCTCGCTGTGAACTCCGCTACGGTCGCCGACCGCATCGCCTCCGTGCGCGCACGCATCGCGCTCGCCGCGCAGCGCGCCGGCCGTGATGCCGCACGGGTGCGTGTGGTCGCAGTGGCGAAGACCGCGAGTGAGGCGGCGCTCCGTGAAGCCTGGGATGCGGGGCAGCGGGTCTTCGGGCACAACCGGGTCCAAGCCCTCCAACGCGATCACGCCATCCTGCCGCTGGCCGAATGGCACGCGATCGGCCCTCTGCAAGGCAATAAGCTGCGCGATGCCCTGCTTTGCGCCTCCTGGATCCAGGTGGTCGGAGAGGCGCGCACCGCCGAGCGGCTCGAGCGAGCCGTGCAGGAGCCATCCTTGGCGCGATCGGCCCGCCTTCCAGTGTTGTTGCAGGCCAGCCTGAATCCCACCGATGGCCGCTACGGCTGCCGGCTGGATGCGCTGCCGGCGCTCGCGGACGCGGTCCAGAAGCTCCCATCGCTGGACTTACGCGGGCTGATGGCCATCGGCGCGGCCACCGCGGATCCGGGAAGCTTGCGGCGCGGCTTCGCGAATTTGCGGGAGGCGGCGGAGAAACTCACGAGCGCGGGAGTGCTACCCTTGTCGCCGGAACTCTCGATGGGCATGAGTGACGATTTCGAGATCGCAGTTGAGGAAGGGGCTACCTTGGTGCGCGTCGGGCGCACGATCTTCCCGCCCGCTTCCGAGCGCTGACGTGGACGTCCGTCTCCTCTGGGAATCGCGCGCTAGCGGCGACAAGGGTGCTTTCACTCTGCGCGGCGGGGATCTGCATTTGGTCGTCGGCGCCGACGGCCGCTTGGATCGAGTCGGACAGGAGCCAGGCAAGCGCCCCGGCCTCAGCGTTCGTCTGCAAGGCAGCGAACTGCATCTGGAGGCTCAAGGGAACGCCGCGCTGATCGGCTCGGGCGGCGCCGCTACGCGCGCCACGCTCAAGAACGGTGAACAACTGAGCTTGCGTACCAAAGACGGCACCGAGATCGCGCTTTCCGCCGCGGGCTTGGAGTCCGCCGCGCCGGCGCCCGTCGATCCGCTGGTCGGACGCACCCTGGGCTCCTTCCGCATCATCGAGCGGCTCGGCAGCGGAGCGGTGGGCGTGGTGTACAAGGCAATCCAGTCCGGACTGGATCGCGAGATCGCTTTGAAGGTCCTGAATCCCAAGGCGGCCACGCCGCTCTCGGTGGCTTCCTTCAAGCGGGAAGCAGTCGCCGCCGGACGGCTTTCGCACCCGAACCTGGTGCAAGTCTTCGACATCGGCAACGACCAAGGCCTGCACTTCTACGCGATGGAACTGGTGCCGGGCGGCAACCTCGAGGCGCGGCTCGAGGCGAGCGGTCCGCTGCCTTGGGAGGAGGCGCTGCACTTCGCGCAGGACTGCGCCGAGGCGCTGGCTTTCGCGCTCGATCACCATCTCGTGCACCGCGACGTCAAGCCTGAGAACTTGATGCTCACCAAGGATGGGCGCGCCAAACTCGCCGATCTCGGCATGGCGGCCACGCGCGGCATGCTGGAGCAGGAATCGGCCGGCGGCACGCCGCACTTCATGGCGCCGGAGTGCGTGGGTGAGGGCGCCGTCGATCATCGCGCAGACATCTACTCACTCGGCTGCACGATTTATCGTTTGCTGACCGGGCGCACCCCCTTCTCCGGAGAAACGGTGAAGGAAATCCTGCGCGCGCATCGCGATCAGCCGCCGCCCGCAGTCCGCGAATTCGCGCCGGAAACGCCGTCGGAGGTCAACGCCTACGTTGCGCGTTTGATGGCGAAGTCGCCGGATGAGCGCCCGGCGGATGCTCATGCGGTGGTTCACGATCTGGCCGAGTTGCTCGAGCCGCGCCGTTCGCGCGCTCCGATGGTGCTGCTCGGCATCGCCGCGCTGAGCGCGATCGGCGTGGCGATCTTCTTCGCCACCCGGCCGAGCCCGGATCCGACTGAACCGAACCGAGTCGTTGAGTACGTGGATCGCACCGAGACGCCGGAAGAGCGCGCCAAGCGTGAAGCCATGGAGTGCGAACTCGCGTTCACACGCGCGATGACGGTGTCCGCGGGCGAAGATCGCGTCGCGGCGCTCGAGAGATTCCTTTCGGAGTACGGAGAATCGGAATACAGCGATCGCGCGCGCGCCGAGCTGGAACGCCTCGCTGAACTCGCGCGTCAGCCGGATCCGGGCGCGGCCGAAGATCCGCTCGCGAAGATGCGCTTGCTCCTCGAAGCGCTGGAAAAAGACGTGCAGGCGCTGCTCGGCGTCGGGGCGCTCGGCGAAGCGCGCTGGAAATTGGAAGCCAGCGGATTGCCAGCAGCGATCCGCGCTCAACTCGACCAAGCAGTCGCCGACGCCTACGCAAGCTCCGCCGATGCTTGGATCCTCGCGCACTCCAGCGCCCTCGAGCGCGAAGATTGGCCCGCCTCGACTGAGGTGCGCCGCCAATTTGGCATTGCGATCCGCCCGCGTAGTGCCGGCGCCGCGGTGCCCACGGATTGGGCCGCGCAGTTGGAGTCGCTCTCTCAGGCTGCGAAGGTCGCCGAATCGACGACGCGCGATCGCGCCTTCGCCGACGCTCGCGCACTGGTCGTCGCAGCCCTCCATGGTCCGGTGCATCAAGCCCTGATGCGCTGTGATTTGGCTGCCGCGCTCGCCGCCTTCGACGCGGCGATCACAGCCTGTGCACACGAAGAACTGCGCGCCGCCTTGGCCGCGGAGCGGCCCTTGTTCGTCGCGGCGGCTTCCGCAGCCGCAGCGATCTTCGATCGTCTTGACGGCTCCGCCGAGGTTCCGATCCTCGATCCGCAAGACGGCAAACGCGCTTACGCGGTCCAGGCGAGCCCCGAAGGCGTGCGACTCTTGGTGCAAGTGCGCGGCGAACGCGTCGAGCGGACCGATCCTTGGTCGAAATTCAGCGAGGCGCCGGCCTTCAATTCCTTCTTGCGCGCCGTGGTCGCTGCTCAGGTCCCGGACGATTCGGTGCTCGCTTTGTATCTCTTGATGGGCGAATCTTCGATCTCCGCTCTCATGCGCGCGGAGTCGCAGCCGTCCACTGCCCGAGCT
The DNA here is from genome assembly GCA_027623585.1 of Planctomycetota bacterium. Lineage (GTDB taxonomy): Bacteria > Planctomycetota > UBA1135 > UBA1135 > UBA1135 > JAQBVK01. Next base: position 9,622 of record JAQBVK010000003.1, on the reverse strand, counting down.
GCTGAGCGGGCGATCCAGATCGCCGCGTGGTATGAAGTATTTCCGCGCGAAGGGCGACCGGCTTGGCTCCCCCGCCACGTTGAAGCGCTGCGGCGCCTGTCCGCGCTGCATCATGCGCTCGGGGCCGACGACGCCTACCTCGCTTGGCAGCGCGCGCAGATCTTCACCGGCGAGTTCTCATTACTCGCCGCGTGGTGCAGCGACGGTGGCGCGGCGTGGCAATTCCAGCCGTGAGTCCGGCGCGCCTCGTGGTGCTTGCATCGGGCGGCGGCCGCACCCTCGAGAATTTGCAGCAACGGATCGTGGACGGGCGACTCGACGCGCGCATCGTCCTCGTCGTGGTTCCGCGCGCCGACCTGGGGGCGGCGGAACGAGCGCAACGCTTGGGCCTGTCCCTGCTCGTGATCGGGAAGCGCAACCAGCCTGATCCGGAGCGGCGCGAACGCCTCCTGCTGCAAGCCGTGCTCGAAGCGCGTCCCGATTGGGTGGTTCTCGCCGGATGGCTGTCGCTGTTCGCGATCCCTCCGCAACTCGAAGGACGCGTGCTCAACATCCATCCAGCGCTGCTGCCTGATTTCGGCGGCAAAGGCTATTACGGCCGGCGCGTGCATGAAGCCGTCGCAAGTTCCGGCCTGGCATACTCCGGCTGCACTGTTCACTTCGCCGACGCTGCCTACGACCGCGGTCCGGTGGTTTTACAGAGCGCGGTTTTGCTGGCCATGGAAGATGATGCCGACGCGATTGCGGCCAAAGTCTTCGCCGCGGAGATCGAAGCCTTTCCGGAGGCGCTCGCGCACTTGATCGCCGGGCGCGCACAGTGGGTCGACGGCGCCGTGCGTTGGACGGCCTGAGCTCCCGCTGAGATGATCAGCGCAGCGCGGCAATGCGCGTGAAGAGTTCCGCAACCGCGCGATCGAAGTTCACCTCGGTCGGCGTCGCGCGGTTCGCGCCTTCCGCGGCTGCGAGCTGACTCCCGTCGACGGCGATCCACCAGATCAAAGCCGGAGCATCGTCGCGCGGCGTGCGTGAGATCGCGTAACGCACGCGGCCGGCGGGCGGCGCGTCGGGTACTGCTTGCCACACATTGCCTTCGATGCGCGCTCCGCGGTCGAGCAATTCGTCGAGGAAACCGGACTCCTCCGGCGGCAAAGGGCCGAACCCTTCGAGCGTCCAACCGCCGGATGAACGGCGAAAGACGCCGTCATCGCTTCCGCGTTCCACGCGCAGAGTCACGATGTGTCCGGGATCGATCGCCAACAAACGCGGGCTGCGGAGCGTTTCCGGGTCGCGGAACAGCAGTTGGAAGTCATCCGCTTCCCAGTCCATTCCGTAGGCGCGATGGCTTGCGGCGAGTCCGCTTTCGAACAGATCGAGTTGGAAGCTCGCCTTTGCGCCGATCACTTCGAGCGTCCCGAATCGCTCGCCGGGCAGCGGAAATTCCGCGAGCCGCTCCCGCCGCAGCGCCACGGTGCGCGCGCCGAGCATGCGCTCGACGAACGCTTCTTGTCGTTCGTCCAGCGGCGCTTCATAGGGTTGCAGCACTTGCCAGTGGTTGCCTTTGCGCGCAAGACTCAGAACCTCACCCTGTTCGGAGGTCCAGATCACTCGCGCGATCGCGGGCGGCGGCAAGGGCTGAATGCGATGGTCACGCCATGAATCACTGTCTCTCGTCAGCGGACTCGTGAGTCCTTCGCCCAAGCGAATCAACTTGCCGTCGAGTTGCGCCGCGCGCCAGCGCCCGGAGTAGTCGCTCGCGCCGACGCGGAGAATCTGCGTCGCGCCGTTCGCGTCGCGCACTTCGACGGCCAGTTCAGCCGGCTCGAGGCCGAGGGCTTGGAGATCCTGTTCGGACCAGTCAGCGGGCGCATCCGTCCAATCCTGCGAGTACAGCGCGTTGAGCGCGGAGAGCACCGCGACCGGCTCCGCCCAATCCTGCACGGGATCCAAGAGGCGCCAACTGCCGTCCCCGATGCGCTCGATGCGCACGCTCAGGTTGAATCGCGGCTGTTCGATGGTCAGCCGATCCAGGTCGGCGGGTTCCAGATGGATCAGCGAGCGCTCGGATTTCCCCGGCAGACCGAGATCGATCGAAGGATGCTGCTCGAGCGCGCCGAGCGCGTACCACAAGCCGCCGCCGAGGGCGACGAGCACGAGCACGATCGAGATCAGGCGGGAGGAGGTCATCGGCGGCGGCGCAAGAAGATGCCAAAGGCAGCGAGAAAAGCGGCGCCGGGCAAGACCAGCACTGCGAGGTTGTCGATGCGTGCCTGGGTAGCGCGATCGGGGCGGAACGGAAGCTCACGCGTAGCGACGAGTTCGAAGTCACGCATCTCGCGGCCGGCGAGCCAGCGCACGGCGGCGGCGGTGAAGTCATGCAGCGCGGCGAGGCGGCCGCCTTCCAGGCTGGCGGCGCTGCCGAGCAACACCAACCGCCCATTGGCCGCGTCGCCTTGCGCCATCCACGGCTCGGAGGCTGCGGCGATGCCGCGGATACCGCGCCGCTCGGCGCCATCGAGGATGAAATCTTTCCCGCCGGGAAGATCCAGCCAGGCCTCAACTTCGCTGCGCGCGACGCGGGCGATGGTGAACGCGTTGCCGGCTGCTCCGGTTTCGACCGGGCGGGTGGCAGTGAAGATTTGCGCACGTCCGGAAGTCGAGATGCGACTGCTGATCGCGTGTTGGTCGTCGAACTCGGCTCCAGAGGTCTCGAGGTGACCGCAGATCGGATCGCCTTCGATCACCCCTCCCGAGGTCCTCACCGGCTCGCAAATCAAGCCGCTCCCGAACACCGCGCCGCGCTCGGAGAGCAAGGCGTTCCAATCCTCGACGACGCGTTCGTCCGCGAAGGCGCCGAGCGCGAGCAGCAGCGGCTTGCCGGCATCGAGCCAAGCGCGCGCGGCATCGAGCTCCGCCGGAGCGAACGCCTGATGTTGACCCGGCACGACCAGGAGGTCCGCGTCCTGGACGCCGCGGAGATCCGTCGCGTCGACGACCTCGAAGCCCTCGTCCGTCAACAGTCGCGCGAGCGGGAGGAGCTGCTGCGGATCGTAGAGCGCGCCCGCGCGCGCGGCGGTGTAGATCGCGACTCTCGGCAGCGCACCGCTGGCCAAGGCGAGCGCAGCGTTGCCGAGCGCGTGATCGAGCCGCTCCGCGCGCAGTCGCGCCGGTTGTCCGTCACGCGTGGGTTCGATGACTTGAAAGAGTTCCTCGAAGGCGAGCACCTTGCGGGTATCGCCGACTTCGAGGAAGAGCGCGTCGCCAGGGCGACGGCCGAGTCTGCGCTGGGCCTCCTCGGTTTCGAGCAGCGAGGAAGTTCGGTCGAGCAGCGTCACTTCGAGCCGTCCTCCCGCGCGCAAGCGCGCATCCTCAAGCAAGCTGATCAGGCGGTCGAAGGCGCGCGGATAGACCGCCGATCCGTTCCAGGCCCAAGCCGGGTTCTCGGGAAACATGAACACGGTGAGCCGGCTGCCCTCCGGCAGCGTGCGCAAGGCAGCAGCGGTGCGTTCACTGACACCTGCGCCTCCAGTGTGGGTCATGTCGGCGCGCAAGCGCAGCGCCGGACGTGCCAGCACGGCAAGCAACAGCATCGCGACCCCGACCCCCGCAAGGCCCACGGCGACGGTCAGCGCGGCGAGACGCAGGCGGCGGCTCATGCGAGCATCCTGCGCGCGGCGAGGCGCAGCCAAGTAAGGAACAAAAACAGCGCGGACAAGACCAGCGGCAGCGCGATCGCGTACGAATCGATCCATCCGGCGGCGAAAGCCTGGTCGAGAAAGCCGGGAAGGTAAGCGGCGCGCGCGAATGTGCCGACGCGTCCGGGCGCGTCCAGCAGCAAGGAGGGCACGAACAGCATCATGTAGTTCAAGGCTGCGCCGCCCCCGGCGGCGAGCACCAGGTTGCCGCTCCAAGAGGACGCCCACAGGCCGGCGGCGAGGAACAGTGAAGAGCACAGCATCGCGCCGAGGAAGCCGCAGCCGACGCGGCCCCAGTCGAGTTGCGCGCCGTGCAAGTTGAGCACCAGGAATAACGCTGCCACGCCGCCCCAGAACACCAGAAAGAAAACACAGGCGGCCAAGTACTTGGCGAGCAGGACGGCCGCGTCCCGTACCGGCGCGGTCAGCAGCGGCTCGAGCGTGCCCACGCGCTGTTCTTCGGCCAGCAGCTTCAGCGCAAGCAACGGCGGGAACGCGGGAAGCAGCAACCACACCAGCAGGCCATTGCCGAACAGGTAGGGAGGCAGCAGCGTCAGGTCGTTCTGGACCGCGGGCGAGCGCAGCAGATAGGCGAAGAAGAATCCGTTCAGCAAGAACCAGAAGCCGAGCAGCACGAAGGCGTACGGCGACAGCAACAAGCCGCGCAGTTCGCGCTTGAATTGAGCGATGAAGGCCCTCATGCGGCGGGTTCCCGCACCAACAGCAGGAAGAGTTGTTCGAGGTCGGGCGCTTCGGTGTGGAACTCCTCCACTGCGCACTCCTCCGCCGCGAGCGCGCGGAACAGGGCGGCGCGATCGGCCGTGGCGAGCGCGCGCAACAGCACCGCGCCGGTCGCGGCTTCGATGCGTTCTGGATCGAAGCCGTGCGCAGTCGCGAGGGCGGTCACGCGCTCGGTGGCGTGTTCACCGCGCGCCAGCACGCGCAGCGGCGCGCTCCGTTGGAGTTTGCGCTGCAACTCGTCCAGAGTGCCGACCGCCGCGCAGCGACCGCGATGCAGCACCAGCAACCGCGTCGCGAGGTCACGCACCTCGGGCAACACGTGCGAAGAGAACAGAATCGCCTTGCCGCGCGCCGCGAGTCCGCGCAAGGTCTCCCGAAACTCCTGGCGCTGCACGGGGTCGAGGCCACTGAAGGGTTCGTCCAGCAGGAGCGCCGGCGGATCGGCGAGCAGCGCATCAGCCAGGCCGACGCGCTGACGGAAACCCTTCGAGAGGGTGCCGAAGGGCTGACGCCACCTCTCGCTCAGGCCGAGCTCCTCGGCCACTGCGCGGGCGCGCTCACGCGCCATGCGCGGTCGCGCACCTTTGAGTTCGGCTCGGTAGGCGAGGTATTCGCCGACTCGCAGTTCATGCGGCGCGGCGAACTGCTCGGGCAAGTAGCCGACGGAACGACGTGCCGCCAAGGAATCGGTGACCAGATCGTGTCCGTTCACCGAAGCGCTCCCGCGGGTCGGCGGAAGCCAGCCCGAGAGGATGCGGATCGTCGTGCTCTTACCGGCGCCGTTCGGACCGAGAAAACCGAGGATTTCGCCCGGGCGCACCTCAAGGCTGACGCCGTCCAGCGCCACGAGGTCGCCGAAGCGCTTCACGAGGTGCTCGGCGCGGATCATCGGAGTAGGACGGCTGCGAACCGGGGCACTTGCAAGTAGCGTGCCGCGGCCCAGCGTAGCGAGCGCGTGCGCCTACTTCTTGACTTCGAAGTCGGCGTCCACCACTTCGCCTTCCTTGGCTGCGTTCTCTCCGGCCTCGCCGGCAGGCGTCGTCGCGCTGCTCTGCTGATAGAGCTTCTCCGCAATCGGATGCATCGTGGCCTGCAGCTCCTGGCCGAGGCGCTCGAGATCGCCGACACGGTCTTCCTTCAGCGCAGCCCGGATCTCTTCGGCCTTGGCCTCGACGGCCTTGGCGTCGTCTTCGGCGATCTTGTCCTTGTGCTCACGCAGCAACTTTTCGGCCTGCCACACGGCTTGGTCGGCGGCGTTGCGCTTCTCGGCATTGGCTTTGAACTCGGCATCCTGCTCCTTGAAGCGTTCGGCCTCGTCCTGCATGCGCTTGATGTCCTTCTCGTCGATGCCGCTCGACTGTTCGATGCGCACCTTGTGCTCTTTGCCGGTCGCCTTGTCGCGTGCGTGCACGTTGAGCATGCCGTTGGCGTCGATGTCGAATTCGACTTCGACCTGAGGCACGCCCCGCGGCGCCGGCGGGATGCCGTCGAGATGGAATTTGTCCAAGGTGCGGTTGTCGCGCGCCATCGGACGCTCGCCCTGCAGCACGTGCACCTCCACGGTGGTCTGGCTGTCGCTGGCGGTGCTGAAGACCTCCTTCTTGGTGGTCGGAATCGTGGTGTTGCGTGAGATCAGCACGGTCATCACGTTGCCCATCGTCTCGATGCCCAGCGAGAGCGGCGTGACGTCGAGCAGGACCAGGTCTTCGACCGCGCCCGAGAGCACGCCGCCCTGGATCGCGGCGCCTTGCGCGACCACCTCATCAGGGTTCATGCTCTTGTTGCCTTCGCGGCCGAAGATCTCCTTGACCAGGGTTTGCACGCGCGGAATGCGCGTCGATCCTCCGACCAACAAGACTTCTTTCACCTCGCTGGCCTGCAGTCCGGCATCCTTGAGCGCTTGCACGCAGGGACGGCGACAACGCTCGAAGAGTTCGGCGCCGAGCGACTCAAACTTGGCGCGGGTCATCGTGACCATCAGGTGCTTCGGCCCGTTTTGATCCGCAGTGATGAACGGAAGATTGATCTGCGTCTCGGTGCCGCTGGACAACTCGCACTTGGCTTTTTCGCAGGCTTCCTTGAGCCGCTGCAGGGCCATCTTGTCCTTGCGCAGATCGATGGTGTTCTCCTTCTGGAACTCGCCCGCGACCCAGCCGATCAAGGCTTCGTCGAAGTCGTCGCCGCCCAGGTGGGTGTCGCCGCAGGTGGCGAGCACCTCGAAGACGCCGTCACCGATGTCGAGGATCGAGATGTCGAAGGTGCCGCCGCCGAGGTCGAAGACGGCGATCTTGCCGACTTTCTTCTTGTCCATGCCGTAGGCGATCGCGGCTGCGGTCGGCTCGTTGATGATGCGTTCGACCTCCAGACCGGCGATGCGGCCGGCGTCCTTGGTCGCTTGCCGCTGACTGTCGTTGAAGTAGGCGGGTACCGTCACCACCGCGCGCGTCACCTTCTCGCCTAGGTAGTCCTCCGCGCATTCCTTCAGGTAGGCCAGCACTTGCGCGCTGATCTCCGGCGGCGTGATCTCCCTGTCGCCGATCTTGACCTTGACCAAGTCGTTCTTGGCTCCGACCACCTCGTAGGAAACCATCCGTTCCTCGTCGCTGACCTCTTCGTGACGCCGACCCATGAAGCGTTTGATCGAGGAGACCGTGCGCGTCGGGTTGGTCACCGCCTGACGCCGTGCCGGACCGCCGACCAGACGCTGGCCGTTGTCCTGGAAGGCCACCACGGACGGCGTGGTGCGGGCTCCTTCCTTGTTGGGGATGACCTTGGCTTCCCCGCCCTCGAGAACGCTGACCACCGAGTTCGTGGTGCCCAAATCGATGCCGACGATCTTGCTCATGCTGCCCGGAGATAAGCAAAACCCGTGCCGCTGCTCGGCTGCCCTTTTGGCAGGTCACTCCAGCCCGAAGGCCTTGATCTTGCGGTAGAGGGTCCGCTCGCCGATCCCGAGCCGCTCCGCGGCGCGCTGGCGATTGTGGTCGACCGCATCCAGGGTCGCAGCGATCAGGTCTCGTTCGACCTCTTCGAGGCTATGGCCCAGCAGCACGTAGCCCTCTGGCGCAGGCGTGGCTTCGCCGGCCGACGGCTGCTCGGGATCCGACTCCGCGGAGCGCAACGGCAGCGCCGCGGATTCGGCCTCCGGGAGGTCGCGCAGGTTCGGCGGCAGGTCGTCGACCCCGAGGCGGCCGTCCCGATCGAGCACGGTCATGGTTTCGATGAGGTTGCGCAGTTCCCGTACGTTGCCGGGCCAACTGTGAGCGCGCAGCCGGCGCAGCAAGCCTTCGTCGATGTGGGTCACGGGGTGTCCGTGCTTTTCCCGCAGCAGTCGCAAGAAGTGCTCGGCCAACAGCGGCAGATCTTCGAGCCGTTGGCGCAGCGGCGGCAATTCCACCGTCACCACCGCGAGGCGCCAGAACAAGTCTTCGCGAAAGCGTCCGTCGGCGGCGCGCGCGCGCAGATCCCGGTTGGTGGCGGCAAGGATCCGCACGTCCACCGGACGCGGCGCGTTCGCCCCCACCGGCACGATCTCCCGGTTCTCGAGCACCCGCAACAATTTCGCCTGCGTGCTCAAGGGCATGTCCCCGATCTCATCGAGGAACAGGGTGCCTCCGTGCGCGTATTCGAACTTTCCTTCCGTGCTCTCGTGCGCGCCCGTGAACGCGCCTTTGACGTGGCCGAACAGTTCGCTCTCGATCAGCGATTCGGTGAGCGCGGCGCAGTTGATCGCGACGAAACGGTTCTGCGCGCGCGGCGAGAGCCGATGCAGCGCGCGCGCAATCAATTCCTTGCCGGTGCCGGATTCGCCGAGGATCAGCACCGTCGCCTCGGTGCGGCCGGCCTGGCGCACCAGATCGAAGACTCTGTGCATCGGCTCGGACACCGCCACGAGCCCTTCCAGGCCGTAACGCTTGTCCAGCGCCGCGCGCAATTCGCGGTTGTCTTCCGCGAGGCGCCGGTTTTCGAGCTCGCGCTGAACGCGCGCGCGCAATTCCTCGAGGTTGACGGGTTTTGCGAGGTAGTCGGAGGCGCCCTCGCGCATGGCGCGAACCGCCGTTTCCACGCTGCCGTGCCCCGTGATCAGGATCACCGAGAGGGTGGGAAAGTTCTCCCGAACGTGCTTGAGCAGATCGAGTCCGCTCTCCGTCCCCAGACGCAGGTCGGTGATCACCAGATCGAAGCGCCGTGCGCGCATCCGGTCGAGCGCCGGTCCGACGCCGGTCGCGATTTCGACGGCGCAGCGCTCGGTTTCGAGCGCAAGCTGCAGGGCTTCAGCGTGCGCCGGATCATCCTCGACGACGAGCACGCGCGCTTCAGCCACTGTGCTGGTCCTCCATGGCCGGAAGACGCAGCACCGCGCGCGTGCCGCGGCCGGGCGTGCTCTGCAAATCCATTCCGCCGCCGTGCGCTTCCATCAAGCGTCGGACGGTGGGCAGCCCGAGTCCGCTGCCGCCGGCTTTGGTGGAGTACCAAGGCTCCCAGCAGCGCGCGAGCACTTCGGCGCTCATGCCGGGGCCGTCGTCGAGCACTTCGATCGCAAGACCGTCGCCCTCCCGGCGGGTGATCAGCGTGATCTGTCCGCCGCGCTGCTCCATCGCCTGTCGCGCGTTGATCACGAGGTTCAAGAGCGCCTGGCGCAGGCGCGATTCATCGGCGCGCGCGCGCGGCAGGCCCTGGTCGGCAAGCACCTGCAAGCCCACTTTCTGCGCGCGTAATTCGGGCTCGACGAAGCGGGCCACGTGTTCCACCACCGAGTTCAGATCGGTCGGCGCGAGTTCCAGCGTGTCGGTCCGGGCATAGCGCAGGAAGTCTTCGAGGATGTCGTTCAGCCGTCCGACCTCGGAGCGCAAGCGCCCGAGCACCTGCAAACTGCGGCGCGCGCGCGGTCCCTCGTCCTTGCGCCACTCTTCTTCGAGCAGCGAAAGATGCAGCCCGAGCGTGCTCAAGGGATTCTTCAACTCGTGAACGAGACCGCCTGCGACGCGAGAAAGGGTCGCGGGGTCGAGCGTCGGTGCGGAAGGACGATCGGCCTGAGCCATCGGCACCGGGGGCGCGATCCAGCGCCGTTCCGGATGCGAAGGATACCGAAGCGCGGCGCGCGGCCGTTAAAGTGCCCGCGTGGAGGCGCCGGCATCGTTCGATCCGGACCACGCCGAGTCGCGCGCGCGGCTCGCGGCGTGGCTCGC
>JAQBVK010000258.1 GCA_027623585.1 Planctomycetota bacterium | reverse complement strand
GTCCGAGCAGAACGGGAAGATCGTCGGGAGTCACGGCGCGAATCGTCAGTCCACCCATGCGCGGATGGTAGCCTGCGCGGCGTGATACGAATCACTCTGATGCTCGCGCTGCTGGCCGCCGCCTGCGCGGCTCCTCCTCCGCCGCCGCTGCCCGAGCGCCCGAACATCGTCTTCTTCTTCAGCGACGACCACGCTGCGCAGGCGCTCGGCTGCTACGACACTCCCTATCCTCACGTCACGCCGCGCCTCGACGCGCTCGCGGCCGAGGGCGTGGTGTTCGAAAACTGCTTCTGCGCGAACTCGATCTGCGCGCCGAGCCGCGCCACGGTCTTGACCGGCGCGCATTCGCACGTCAACGGCGTGATGCAGAACGGTCCCGAGTTCGATCCCGGACTCACCACTTTTCCGCGACTCTTGCAGGAGGCTGGATATCAGACCGCCTTTTTCGGGAAGTGGCACCTGCAGAGCATGCCGCAAGGCTTCGACACCTGGGAAGTGTTGCCCGGCCAGGGCACCTACTACGACCCGGAGTTCATCACGCCGGAAGGAAAGATTCGGCGCGAAGGCTACGTCAGCGATTTGATCACGGAACGCGCGCTGCGGTGGCTGCGCGAGGAGCGTGATCCGTCACGGCCGTTCCTGCTGTGCGTGTGGCACAAGGCGCCGCACCGTGAGTGGCTGCCGGCGCCGCGGCACATGGAACTGTTGGAAGACGCAGTGCTGACGCCCCCGCCGACGCTGTTCGACGACTACGCGGACCGCGCCTCTCCCGCGGCCGTGCAGGAGATGACCATTGCGCGGCATTTGATTCCCGATTACGACTTGAAGCTGCCGCCCGGCACGCAGGACGGGGTCGCCGTGTCGATCGACTGGGCTGAGCGACACACCACGCAGCGCGAGGCGAACATGAGTCCCGCCTTTCGTGCCGCCTGGGACGCGCACTACGGCCCGCGCAACGCCGCCTTCCTCGCCAACCCTCCACAAGGACGCGATCTCGTGCTGTGGAAGTGGCGCGAGTACCTGAAGGACTATCTTCGTTGCGTGAAGGGGATGGACGAAGGCATCGGCGCGGTGCTCGATGCGCTCGACGCGCAAGGACTCGGCGGCGCGCTCACCGTGTACAGCAGCGATCAAGGCTTCTACTTGGGAGAACACGGCTGGTTCGACAAGCGTTGGATCTACGAGGAATCCCTGCGCATGCCATTGATCGTGCGCTGGCGCGGCGTGATCGAGCCTGGCCGACGGGAAGCCCGTTTTGCGCAGAACACCGATTTCGCGAGCACCTTCTGCGCGCTCGCGGGCGCGGCGGCTCCGCCGGATGCGCAAGGCACGAGCCTCACGCCGCTCCTGCTCGGCACACGCGCACCGGCGTGGCGCGACGCGATCTACTACCGCTACTACGAGCATCCGGGTACGCACAACGTTGCGCGCCACATGGGCGTGCGCACCAAGCAGCACAAATTGGCCTACTACGAAGAGACCGATGAGTGGGAGCTCTTCGACCTTGCGGCCGACCCTCGCGAACTCCGCAGCGTTGCGGCAGATCCGGCTTACGTCCGCATCTTCGCGTCGCTGCGCGCGCGACTGCGCACGCTCGCCGACGAAGTCGGCGACGTGCTTCCCGAAGGCGCTCGCTGACGGCTGAGCGGATTTCCGCTCGCATCGGTCACCGCGCAGACGAGGTCGAGCCAACAAGTGAGGCGCGCCAAGACTTCATCGGCGCCTTCTTCTTCGAAGAGCCAGTGTCCGCGGTTCGGAAACACCAGCAGTTCCGCGTGCGGGTATCGCGCCGCGGTGTTGGTGACCACGGAGGCAGGGATCACGCGATCCTCAGCGCCGGTCATCACCAGCATCGGGCTGCTCACTCGGGACGCGTCAACCATCGAAGCCTGTTGGCGGTCGAGCCACCAGAACACGATCTCGGCGTAGGCTCGGCCGGACTCCGGAAGCAGCGCCTCTCGAATCTGGCTGCGCCGCGGTTCTGCAACGCGATGCAGCAGACCCCAGTCGGCCAGCGCCGCGGGCGGCCGATGCGCGCGACGCCAGAAGCCTGGTGCCGTGATCACGTTGCGCGTTGCGCGCAGGTTGCTCCAGCGAACGGCTTGTACGCCGGCCGGAGGAGCCGGCGCGAGCAACACGGTGGCGCGCGTCGGCATGCGCGCTGCGAGCATTTGCGCGAGCAGGCCGCCCATCGAGTGGCCGACCAGGATCGGCGGCGTCTGGAAATCGGCCTCCGCAATCCTCTCTTCAAGGAAGCGCGCGTAGTCGAGCAGCGAGGTTCGACCAAGCGCCTCGTGCTCCTCATGCCCATGAGGCGGATGGAGCGGAAGGGTCGGAGCGAGCACGCGATAGCCGCGCTCCTCAAGGGCGCAGCGGACGGGATCGAGCGTACTGCCCGTGCTCCACATGCCGTGGAGCAGGACGACCGGCGGAGTCTCCATGCTCCGTCCCCATCGGACGGCACGGCGTGGATCCTTGAGCCGGGGGGGTCGCGGGGGTCTAGAGGGCCAGAGAGGCCTCAGGCCACAGCCAGCCGAAGATCCCACCGGCGACCAAGGCGTAGACCAAGCCGTCGAAGACGTGCATCAGCACCGGACGCGCCGGATGGCTCTTCCAGATGCAGTCGCTGATGATGTTGCTGCAGAAGGCCAGGAGCAGACAGGTGCCGGTGAGCCGGAACACCGTCATGTACGCCGCTCCCGCAGGCAGGGCGATCGTGCCGGCGTAGGCAACCGTCGTGCAGATCACGATCAGCAAGATGAACCATTTGCCGAGCGCGGCGCCCAGATTCCAAGCGCGGGCGGGACACACGTTCAAGAAGCCGGACGGCCCGGCGTCGCGCTTCTTCATCCATTCCGGATCCTTCATCTGCGCGGAGCCCGCGCAGTGCGGAAAGGCGTAGAGACCGGGCTTTACTCCCTGCGCGCGCAGAGCGCTCATCAGGCCGTCTTCGTCCTTCAATGCCCCGTGGTCCTTGTGGTGGTGTGGCAGCACCATCCACATCAAGAAGGAGAGAAAAAAGATCGCGGCCGCGGAGACCAGGATCGGTAACCAGAGAGAGGTGAGTTCAACCATCAGCGTCCGTGCAGGATCCCGGCGATTCGCGCCAAATGCGAAGGAATTCTGATCAAGCAACCCTCGCGGTTCAGCAACTTCTTAGTAAAGCCGCGCGAGTTGCCGATCGTGAACGCGCGACAGCAGCGCCAGTGCAAGCATGGCCCCGATCCCGGCCAAGAACATGTCCCACTGCGTGTCCCAAATGTCACCTTGGGTGCCGAGGAATTCGATGGCGGCCTCCTCGGAGATCAGGGCTGCCCACCATTCGATCACTTCATAGAACGCGCTGAAGCCGAGACAGGAAGCAACCACCAGAAAGTTCAGCCAAGCGCCAGGCTTGAGGGGTGAGGTACGGATCAGCAGCTCCCGGGCCAGAATCGCCGGCACGAAACCTTGCATCAAATGGCCGAGCCGGTCGTAGGGATTGCGTTCGAAGCCGAGCAGATCCTGCAGCCAGAAGCCGAAGGGCACGCGCGCGTAGGTCCAGTGGCCGCCGATGATCAGCACGACGGCGTGCAGCGCGAGCAGAACGCAAAGCAGTGGTGACAAGGGGAAACGCCGGGCCGTCAGCAGCAAAATCGGCGCCCCGATCAGGATCGGGAAAACCTCGAGCCACCAGGTGAGGCGATCGAAAGGGTCGACGCCGGACCAGACCAAGAGCGCGGTCACGAGCACAAGCAGCGCTGGACGGAGCGTCACGCGGTCAGTGTAAGCGCGGCGTGTAGAATCATTGGATGCTCGTCC
>JAQBVK010000257.1 GCA_027623585.1 Planctomycetota bacterium | reverse complement strand
TGGCGGAATCGCCAGCATCATCCTGGTTTGCGCCGGGTTGTCACCCGTACAGGCGGAACAGACATTGCACCTCGACCCCGCGAACGTGAAGGGGCCGAACGCTTGCGGTGAATGTCACGAAAACACCGTGAAGGCGTGGCGTGAATCGCATCATTTCGGTACGTTTAAATCGATGCCACGCAGCGACAAGGCGCGCGAATTTGCCGACAAGCTCGGCATCAAGCGCGTGAAGTCTGGAACCGACTGCCTGTCGTGTCATTTCACCTCGGCGATCGAGGGTGGCAAGGTCGATACGATCGGCGGTATCACGTGCGAATCGTGCCACGGCGCAGGCAGTGAGTGGATCGAAGTACATAGTGATTTCGGCGGTAAAGACGCGACAGCGGCGACCGAAACGCCGGAGCACAAGAAGCAGCGCTGGGAAAAGTCTGAAGCTGCCGGCATGATCCGGCCGAGTAACCTCTACGCGCTGGCCGAGAACTGCTACCAGTGCCACACCGTGCCGAACGAAAAACTCGTCAACACAGGCGGGCATCCGGCCGGGAGCGATTTCGAACTTGTCGGTTGGTTTCAGGTTGAGGTGCGCCACAACCTCTGGTACAACGACGGCGCATCGAATGAAGAAGCCTCGCAGAATCGCCGCCGCCTGCTGTACGTGGTCGGGCAGGGGCTCGATCTCGAGTACGCGCTGCGCGGCGTCGCGAAAGCATCCGCGAAAGCCACCTACGCGGTGGAAATGGCGAAACGCGCGAAACGCGCAGCGTTGAGCATCAAGGCGCTCGTGGATGCGGGGGTCGCGGCGCCGGAAGTCGCGGAGCTGCTGAAGATCGCCGGGTCCGCGAAGGTGTCACTCAATAATGAAGCGCCGCTGACGGCGGCCGCCGACAAGGTTGCCGCGCAAACGAAAATGCTGGCGACGAAGTATGACGGCAGCGAACTCGCCGCGGTGGATGCCTTGTTGCCGAAGCCGTCCGCGTACAAGGGCCAGGTCTATACACCCTGATGCAAGATAGACAATCACCCGACGCACTGTCGGCAGCCGGTACGGCGGGCTGACAGTGACATCGGATCCTGTTTCAATACCGCCGCCGCAACGCTGGAACGCGCCGTTCGACGAATCGATGACGGACGTCGAGGTGGCGCGCGTGCTCGCGATCGAACCGTTCGCGAGCATGGACAAGGCGCTGTTCCCGGCGCCGCTCACGCTCGACGGCATCATCCGCAACGATATGCGTCTGCGGCGTTTTCGCCCGGGCGAGATCATTGTACGCGCCGACGACTACGGCAACTCGGCGTTCCTCGTGGTGCGCGGAGAAGTTCGCGTCATTCTTCCTCCGGGTTTGCCGCGCGATCTGCTCGGTCGCGCGAGTCCCGCGAAAAAGAACCTGCGTGAGGCGATCACGCAGTTGTGGCGCAATTCGCGTCATCCGGAGACCCGCGACCCGAGCCGGTATCTCGGCCAGCCCGAGGGCGGTGTGGAAGCGGATGCTACTGCCAGCCGGTTCGTGGATACGCTCGAGGTTTTCGACGAGGGCGGCGCGCGCGTTGATACCCTCGATCTGGAGGGCTTGAGCGAGATCTGGATCGGCCGCAGCAGTGACAACGATCTCGTGCTCGACGATAGCGCGTGTTCCGCGCAGCACGCCGTCATCCGCCTGCGCGGTGGCGAGACGGTTATTACCGATTACAGCAGTACGAATGGCACGCTTGTAGACGGCGAGCGGATCGAAAAACAAGCACTGGAACCCGGCATTACGATTCAGATCGGCCGCCATCGGATCCGGCTGCAGCGCGAGTTGCTGCATGATACACCCGGCGCCGTGCGCGAGTCGGCATGGCCGGCGGGTGACAGCGCGGGACAGGCGCCCGGCGTCGTCATCGATGCCGCCGCCAATCTGAACGCAACGCGTACGTTCCTGCAGGGCGTACCCGGTCTGCTCGACGCACACAAGAATGCGGTGCTCGGCGAAGGCCAGATATTCGGCGAAATCGCCGCGCTCGGACGTACACCGCGGACGGCTACGGTGGTGACGGTCGGATCGACGGTATTGCTCGAAATGCGCTGGCAGGGATTGCGCGACATTCGCCGGCGCGACGAAGCGTTCCGGCTGTATGTCGAGAAGGTTTATCGCGAACGCAGCCTCGCCACCCACCTCACCGCAACGCCGCTGTTCGCGCATCTGAGTCCAGAAGTCATCAAGATCATCGTTGCCGAAACCGTGTTCGAGACCTACGGCGAATTCGACTGGCATGCGAGTTACAAGCGCTTTGCGTCGGAACCCGAAGCGCAACGGGCGAAGCGCGAACCGCTGATCGTGGAGCAGGGCGGCTACCCCGACGGTTTAATCCTCATCCGTTCGGGCTTCGCCCGCGTCGCGCAGACTTACCACCATGGTTTGCGCACGCTGCGTTATCTCGGCCAGGGCGCCATGTTCGGCCTTGAGGAAATCCTCGCGGGCTGGGACAGCGGCGCGACGGTTACCTACGAGCACTCTCTGCGCGCAGTAGGGTATGCCGACGTGCTGCACGTGCCAACGAAAGTCATCGAAGAACACGTCATGCCCGCGCTCACGCCGGAGCAGATCAAGCAGCTGCGTGGGGAAGCCGGCATCGCGAAAAAATCGACGGCGCCGGCGCGACCGGTGGACAACCGCGATGCACAGGCGATTGGTTTACGTTCGAGCCTGGTCGAGGGTCTCGTCGATCAGCATTTCATTAACGGCCGCGCGGCAATGCTGATCAACCTCGAACGTTGCGTGCGTTGCGATGCGTGCACTGAGGCCTGCGCCGCCGGTCACGACAATAATCCCCGCTTCAACCGCCACGGCAAAACGCTCGATACCCTGATGGTGGCAAACGCGTGCATGCACTGCGCTGATCCGGTGTGCATGATCGGCTGCCCGACGGGCGCGATTCACCGTGCCTCCGACGCCGGCGAAGTGGTAATCAATGACGATACCTGCATTGGCTGCGCAAGCTGTGCGAATTCATGCCCCTACGACAACATCCGCATGGTAGAGATCCGCGATCGCGACGGACGTTTCATCGTCGATGAAGTCTCGCAGGCGCCGGTGCGCAAGGCGACGAAGTGCGACCTGTGCATCGATCAGCCAGGCGGACCAGCGTGCGAACGCGCCTGTCCCTACAACGCGTTGCAAAGGATGGACATGGGCGACCTGCCGAAGCTTGCACGGTGGCTCAACCGCTGAACGGCTACGGCTACCGGCTACGGCGCAACGTGCTGCGCCTTGGGCTCGCGGGAGTGGTGCTGGCGCTGTGCTACGCCGCGATCAAGCCGGCCCCGATCAGTGTCGCGTATTTCACCGGCTGGGTATTACTGAGCGCGGTTCTACTGACCGCGCTGTATAACGTCCGCAAACGAATCTCGATGTGGCCGATCGGATCGGCCGCCGCGTGGCTGCAGTTGCACACCTATACCGGCGCATTCGCCGTATTCGCATTCCTGCTCCACACCGGCGCGCGTCTGCCGAACGGTGTGCTCGAATCCGTCCTGTGGGCTACATTCGTGCTCGTCGCTTTAAGCGGCGTCGTCGGCATGTACTGGTCGCGGGTGATGCCGCAGCGTCTGGCGCGCAGCGGTATCGAAGTGATATTCGAACGCATCCCGGCAATTATCTACGGCTTGCGCGAAGAAGTTGAACAATGCGTCACCGAAGCGGCCCGCGCCACCGGCTCGAATCTGCTCGGCGAGCATTATCGCGACGAACTGGCGGACTGGTTCGACGGCCCGACCGAGGTCTGGTCGCATTTTCGCCGCGTGGGACACAAGGCGCGCCGCAACCGCCTGAACA
>JAQBVK010000256.1 GCA_027623585.1 Planctomycetota bacterium | reverse complement strand
CCCAGGCCGAGCTCCTGCCGTACGTCCACAGGACCGCGATAGAGCAGGCTGACGGCCTCATCCAGGCGCTCCGCGAGGCTCGGATTGTCCGGACCGGTGACCTTGCGCAGGTGGCGGAGGTACTGGACGGTCATGCGCGCCACGCGCACGAAGTCGCCCGCCGCAGCGCTGGTGAAGCGGCCGAGCTCCTCGAACGGGCGTCCCAGCGCGTACTCGTAGATCGCCGGCGCCATCGCTTCGTCGAGCGGTTTGAGGCTGGGGGCCAGTCCGGCGTCGACCTCGGCGTCGCGCGCGCGATCGATTACGCCGGCGGCGCTGCGAAGGAGTCCGCGCATCGGCCGCAGCGCGTTACGCCAGAACTCTTCCCCACGGCGGCCTTCGTGCAGCACCGCGGACACCAAGCCGCACAAGGCCGGCGCGTCCGCTTCTTCGAAGACCCCTTCGAACAGCAGTTCGGTGAGATGGATCTCGAGCCCGTGCAAGTGCAGCGCGGTGCGGCCGCGCGCCAAGACTTCGCGCTCGCCGTCGACGTAGGACATCGTGCGCAGGAAGGCGTAGCGCTTGGCGAGCAGCGCGCGCGTGGCGCGGCGATTGTGTTCCTCGCGTTGCTTGCTGTGCTCGCGCGCTTGCCACGCCGCGAAGGAACGGTCCCACACGTCGGCCGCGCCGTCGGAGCCGGCGACGCCATGCAAGTGGATCAGAGTCCCGTAGCCGAGATCGAAGCGGGAGATGATCGGTTCCACTGCGCCGGAGATGATGCGGTGGATGGGCGCCTCGACCACGTCGTCGTACTCGAGCACCGCGTAGACCAGGCCGACTTCGTCCATGCCCTGACGGCCCGCGCGCCCGGCCATTTGCATGAAGTCACGCGTGCGCAACCAGTCGAAGTCCACGCCGTCGAACTTCGCGATCGAGTCGAAAACCACCGCGCGCGCGGGCATGTTGATGCCGAGCGCGAAGGTCTCGGTCGTGAACAACAGCTTCAGCAGGCCGGCGGTGAACAGGCGCTCCACCATTTCCTTGTGCAGCGGCAGCATTCCGGCGTGGTGGGCGGCCACGCCGTTCATGGCCATCTTGCGCAGATCCGCCATCGGGCCTTGCTGCAGATCGAAGCCGAGCTCGGCCGCAGAGGAGATCCACAAGGCCTCGGCCCGCGCGGCTTCCCCGGCGTCCAGGAGATTGTTCGCGCGCGCCGCCTTGCGCGCCTTGGACTCGCACAAGCGGCGCGAGAAGCAGAAGCACAGCGCGGGAAGCTCCTCGCGCTCGAAGATCGCCTGGAACAGCGGGCCGTCGTCGCGAAGTTTGTAACTGCGATCGCGCTTGGAAGCGATGAAGCGTTCGCGCACCGGCTTGAGGCGCGAGGGCGGAAACACTCCCGCTTTCGGGTGGTAGAGGAAATGCTTCAGCGGCACCGGCCGCTTGGTCTCCTCGATCACTTCGACCGGTTTGTTGCGCGCGCGCACCAGCCAGGCCGCGAATTGCCCCAGGTTGGCGATGGTGGCGCTCAAGGCCACGATCACGATGCCTTCCGGCAGGAACAGCAGAGTTTCCTCCCACACCGAACCGCGTTCCGGATCGTCGAGGTAGTGCACTTCGTCGAAGACCACTGCGCCGACGTCGTTCAGCCGCGTGGGATCTTCGACCAGCGTGTTGCGGAGGATCTCGGTGGTCATCACCAAGACCCGCGCGTCGGCGTGGATCGTGATGTCGCCGGTCATCAGTCCGGCGCTGCTGATCGCCGGATCACCGCGGAAGTCGCGGAACTTCTGGTTCGAGAGCGCCTTGATCGGTGAGGTGTAGATCGCGCGCTTGCCCCCGGCGAGCGCCGCGTGGATCGCGTACTCGGCGACCAGAGTCTTGCCGGCACCGGTCGGCGCGGCGACCAGCACGTCGGAACCGGCATCCAGCGCACCGGCCGCGCGCCGCTGAAAGGGCGCGAGCTCGAAACCCTTGAAACGGGCGGGTCCGGCCGAGGTTTGAGCCATCTTGGTGAAGCCTTGCTGGAACGCAGGGCGGGTCCCACGGTAGAACGGGGCGATGCGCGCCGCAACCACCATCGTCCTCCTGCTCGCGTGCGCGTGCGCGCCGCCGGGCGCCACCGGATTGCCGCGCGAGCTCTCGCGCATGCGTCACGATCACTTGCCCGATCGCCTGCCGAGCGCATGGGCCGCACAACTCGAGCTTGCCGCCGCCGCCCTTCCCGCGCGCGCGCTCAACGATCCCGACGCGCTGATCCGGGTGCGTGACTGCCTACTGCGCCTGCCGTGGGTGGATCCCACCAGCGTGCAGGTGGAACCGAATCTGCCGGACGGCATCCGCGCGACCTACCGTCCGCGCACGCCGCGGCTGGTGATCGCGCGCGGTGGGCAAACCGTCGCCCTCGTCGCGACGGATGGAACGGTGCTTCCGCCCGGTTTCGATGCCGTCGCGCTCAGCCGCTTCCTCGCCGTGCCGCTGGAGGAGGGTGCCCCTCCCGAGCCCGGGGTCCGGATTTCCGATCCCTTGCAGCAGGAAGCACTTTCTGCGGCTCTCGAAGCCATCTGGGTGCGCGACGTCTTGAACGTGTCCGTGGTCCGCATTCAGCGCCGCTACGACTTCCCAAAGAGTGCGGCCGGCGTCCCTCCCGCCCTTTCCTTCCTGTGCGCCGACGGTCTCGAGATCTGCTGGGGCTGGTCCTCGACCAGCGAGGCCTCGGTTGCGCCTCCCGTGGAGGCCCGGATTCCGTTGGAATTGAAAGCGGAACGGCTGCGCCGCATCGCCGCGGCTTACCCTCGGTTGGAGGGCCTCTCCCGCGTCGTGGTCGACCGTCCGGAACCGCGCCTCTATGGTTTGGGGGGAGAAGAGCTCCCGCTGCCGGCCGGTCTCTGAGCGATTTCAGGATCTGGCCGCACCGCTCTTGCCGCCCTTGAGGGCGCGGCCTAGAATGCTCGGCCCTTTCCGCGCCGGAGCCGAAGCTTCCGACGATGCGACTCAAGACCACCCACCTGAAGTCGGGCGAAACCGCCCGAGATTGGCACCTCGCTGATGCCGAGGGCCAAGTTCTAGGCCGTTTGGCCGTACAGATCGCGATGATCTTGATGGGCAAGCATTTGCCCACCTACTCTCCGCACCTCGACGGCGGTGATTCCGTGGTCGTGGTGAACGTCGAGAAGATCGCAATCACGGGCGCGAAGGCCGAGCAGAAGGAATACGCCCGGTTCTCGGGCTACGCCGGCGGCCGCAAGACGACCACCTACGCCAAGATGCTCGAGGAACATCCCGACCGCATCTTGAAGAAGGCGGTCGAACGCATGCTGCCGAAGAACCGTCTGCGCCGCGAGCGCATGGCGAAAATGTTCGTGTACGCGGGTGGTGAACACCCGCACGGCGCCCAGCAGCCGAAGCCCTTGGCCCGCGCTTCCTGATCCTTTCCCATGAGCGAAGAGAACCTGAGCGAGAACGAGAATCCGGTACTGGTCATGAGCGGCGAAGCGCCGGTCGAGACCGATTCCGAGTCTGCACCCGAGGTCCTGATCGATCCGACCGGCCGCATGGTCGAGCCCGGACGCGACTATCACTGGGGAACGGGCCGCCGCAAGAATGCGGTGGCGCGCGTGCGCGTGCGACTCGGCACCGGCGAGTTCCAGGTCAACGGCAAAGCGCTGAAGGAGTACTTCACGCGCGGCGGCGACCAGGAAGCTTGTCTGAGCCCGTTGCGCACGCTCAAGGTGCGAAAGAAGTTGGACGTGCTCGTCACCACCCATGGTGGCGGCGTCACCGGCCAGAGCGGCGCGGTGCGCATGGGCCTCGGCCGCGCACTGTTGGAGCTCTACCCGGACG
>JAQBVK010000255.1 GCA_027623585.1 Planctomycetota bacterium | reverse complement strand
CGGGCGCGATGGAGGTGGGGGGTGATGAACTCGCCGCCAAGATCGAAGGTGGCTGGACCGATTTCGACGTCGTAATCGCGCACCCCGCGATGATGCGCGTGGTCGGGAAGCTCGGCCGGGTGCTCGGTCCTCAGGGCAAGATGCCCTCGCC
The DNA here is from genome assembly GCA_027623585.1 of Planctomycetota bacterium. Classification (GTDB taxonomy): domain Bacteria; phylum Planctomycetota; class UBA1135; order UBA1135; family UBA1135; genus JAQBVK01. The sequence continues at coordinate 3,669 of JAQBVK010000255.1, read as the reverse complement.
GAAGTCCGGCACGGTCACGCCGAACGTCGGCCAGGCGGTCAAGGAGTTCATGGCCGGTAAGGTCGAATTCCGGGTCGACAACGGCGGCAACGTGCACGTGCCGATCGGCAAGATTTCTTTCACCCCGCAGGCGCTCGAACAGAACGCGCGGGCCTTCCTGGACTACGTGGGAACCCTGCGGCCGGCATCGGCCAAGGGCCACTACGTCCGCAACGTCAGCGTCTCTTCGACGATGGGCCCCGGCCTGCGCGTCGATTACGCATCCGCCCACTAAGAGGAAAGGCCATGCCCAGCAAAATCAACGAGTGGATGATCCGCGAGTACGCGGCGCTGCTGAAGGAGCAGGACGGCATCGTCGTTCTCGGACTCGAGGGACTCTCCGTCGCGCAAGCCTCCACGCTGCGCAACGAGATACGCGGCACCGGCGCGGAGTTCTGCGTGACGCAGAATCGTCTTGCGAAGGTCGCCTTGAAAGAAATCGGCATCGCCATGGATCCAAGCCTGTTCGTCGGACCGTGCGCGGTCGTCGTCGGCAGTGCTGAGGCCACGATCTCGGCCGCGAAAGCAATCGAGAAGCTGTGGGCGCTCGAGAAGGTGCGCAAGGTGCACTACCGCGGCGCCTACCTCGATGGCTCCACGATGAACGCGGCAGAAGCGGCGCAAATCGCCGCGATGCCCGACAAGAACACGCTCCGCGCCATGTTGTGCGGGGCCATCATTGGGCCCGCCCGGATGCTTGCCACTGTGCTCTCCGAGGTGCCCGCTTCCCAGGCTCGCGCCATCAAAGCGCGAGCGGAACAGGAGCAGGCCGCCTAGCCCGCAATCGCTCCGACCCGACCCCGCATTTCACCGATTCCGTCACTACCCATGTCCGAAACCACCACCACTGTGGACCTCGACTCCGACCTCGAGGCGATCTTCCAAAAGCTGGATGCCCTGCCGATCGGCAAGGCCGCTCAACTCGTCAAGGCGATGGAGAATCGCTGGGGCGTCAGCGCCTCCGCGCCTGCCGCGGTCGCCGCGGCTCCGGTCGCTGCTGCCGCCGCTGAAGAGGAGAAGACCTCCTTCGACGTCATCCTCGAAGCCTGCGGCGAGAAGAAGATCGACGTCATCAAGGTCGTTCGCGCGGTCACCGGTCTCGGCCTCAAAGAGGCCAAAGACCTGGTCGACGGTGCGCCGAAGCCCATCAAAGAAGGCGTCTCGAAGGACGAGGCCGCCCAAGTCGAGAAGCAACTCGCCGACGCCGGCGCCAAGGTCAAAGTTGTTTGATCGGTGCAGCCGGCCTTACGGGCCGGCCGTTACGGCGTCGGGGCGTTCGCGCCCCGCGCCGTTCAACCGATCTGCCGTCGCTTCGGCGCCGGCGATCTTCGCCGCCCCGGCTCGCGCCGGGCGTAGTGATCCGCGTCCCGTCCTCTTCGCCTGACCGCCGCCCGCCGGTCCCCTTCTGCCGCCCATGACCGAGAACGCCAAGAACGTCGCCGACTACCCGATCCGCGACTACCGGTCCTTCACCTTCCGCGACCCCGCGCTGTTGCCCGGTCTGTCGGATCTTCAGACCCGCTCGTACTCCGAGTTCCTGCAGGTGGAGACGCCCGCCTCGCGCCGCAAGGTGCAAGGGTTGGAAGCCTTGTTCCGCGAGGTCTTCCCGGTCGAGAGCCACGACAAGACGATGGCGTTGGAGTACCACTCCTTCCATCTCGGTCGGCCGCGCTACACGCCGGACGAGTGCCGGCAGCTCAAGTACTCCTACGCGCACCCGCTGCGCGTGCGGATGTCCTTGCGCAAGGGCGAGCAGCGCATCGAGGAGGAGATCTACCTCGGCGACCTGCCGGTGATGCTGGGCGGTGGCGAATTCATCGTCAACGGCTCCGAGCGCGTGATCGTCGCGCAACTGCACCGTTCGCCGGGCATCGACTTCTCGGTCGAGCACCATGGCGGCGAGAAGAAGTTGCATAGTGCGCGCGTGATTCCGGAGCGCGGCTCCTGGATCGAACTCGCGGTCAGCGGTAAGGGCACGCTGCAGGTGCGCATCGACCAACAGTCGAAGTTCTCCGCGCTTACGCTGCTGCGCGCGATGAAGTCCGAATGGGGAACCGATGACGCGGTGTTGCGCCTGTTCTACGCGACCGAGATGGTCGAGCGCGGCAAGGGCACCAAGGCCAAGTTCGCCGCGGCGCTCGAGAACAAGCACGCCTGCGGCCAGATCCGCGATCTGCGCACCGGCGAGGTGTGGGCCGAGGCCGGCGCGTTGATCACGCCGGAGTCCGCCGAGCGCATCGCCGCGTCGGAACTCGAGAGCATCGAAGTACTGATCGCGCCCGAGGACAAGTTGATCCTCGATTCACTGCGCGAGGACGGCACCACCACGCACGAGGAAGCCCTCGCGCACATTTACAGCAAGCTGCGTCCGGGCAACCCGGTGCAGTTGGAGAAAGCGCGCGAGCTGCTGCACGACCGATTCTTCGACGCCCAGCGCTACAGCTTGGGTCGAGTCGGCCGCTTCCGCATCAGCCGCAAGTTCGATCGTCCGTCCGAAGCCGACAAGGGGCCGACCACCTTGATGCCGGACGACTACCTCGACGCGGTCAAGTATCTGCTCGGCCTGCGCCAAGGCATCGGCGAGACCGACGACATCGACCACCTCGGCAACCGCCGGGTGCGCACGATCGCCGAGATGGCGGGCGAGGAGTTCCGCAAAGGCATGCTCAAGGTGGCGCGCGCCGCGACCGATCGCATGTCCCAAGAGGACGACACCGAAACGATCACGCCGCGCAGCCTGATCAACGCCAAGGCCTTCTCGACCGCGGTCGATCAGTTCTTTGCGCGCGGCGAACTCTCGCAGGTCGTGGACCAGACCAACCCGCTCTCGCAACTCGCGCACGAGCGGCGCTTGTCCGCGCTCGGGCCGGGCGGCTTGAACCGCAAGCGCGCCGGCTTCCAAGAGCGTGACGTGCACATCAGCCACTACGGCCGCTTGTGCCCGATCGAGACGCCGGAGGGCGCCAACATCGGCCTGATCTCTTCCCTGTCGCTGTTCGCGATGGTGGACGACTACGGTTTCTTGGTGACTCCTTACCGCGTGGTCAAGAGCGGCCGGGTCACCGACGAGATCGCCTACCTGCGCGCCGACCAGGAGTACGAATCCGTGTTCGCTCCGGCGGACTCCGAGATCAACGACAAGAACAAGCTCGTCTCCGACGACTCCGGCCACTTGATGTGCCGGTTCCACGGCGAGTTCAATCGCATGCAGGAGGCCCAGGTCGAATACCTCGACATCGACCCCTCGCAGATTCTCGGCATCAGCGCCTCGTTGATCCCCTTCCTCGAGCACGACGACGCCAACCGCGCGTTGATGGGTTCGAACATGCAGCGGCAGGCGGTGCCGCTCTTGATCACCGAACCGGCGCTCGTCGCCACCGGCATGGAGCTCGCGGTCGCGCAGAACTCCGGCTGGGTGGTGAAGGCGCGCAAGGCCGGAACCGTCGAGTACGTCGACGCCGACCGCATCAAGATCAAGGAAGATCCGGAGCCCTATGAACTGCGCAAGTTCCAAGGCACCAACGAGCACACCTGCTTGAACCAGCGTCCGCTGGTTCACCTGGGCCAGAAGGTCAAGCGTGGCGACACGCTCGCTGACGGTCCCGCCACTCACCAGGGCGAACTCGCGAT
>JAQBVK010000254.1 GCA_027623585.1 Planctomycetota bacterium | reverse complement strand
CGCGGCGGAAGTCTCGGCCGGGAAGGGGGGGGGATTCACGAGGCGATGCGCCCGTGACGATGGAAAGCCTCGGCGCAACCGCGTCGCATCGGCAAGCCTTTGCCGGGATTGAGCAGGCCGGAAGGATCGAAAGCGCGTCGCACGCGTTCCATCAGCGCGATTTCCTCGGCGCCGTACTGTTCGGCGAGCAGGTGCTGCTTCTCCAAGCCGATGCCATGTTCGCCGCTCAAAGAGCCGCCGAGTTCCAGGCACTTGCGCAGAATGCGCGCGCCCGCGCGTTCGACGGTTGCCACCTGCGCAGGATCGCGCGCGTCGTAGGAAAAGTGGGGATGAATGTTGCCGTCGCCCGCATGGAATAGGTTGGCGACTGGCAAGCCGCTCTCGGCTTCGACCTGCTCGACGAAGCGCATCACTTCCGCCAAACGAGATCGCGGCACCACGCCATCCATCACGTAGGAATCCGGACCGAGGCGGCCGAGCGCGCCACCGGCGCCCTTGCGGCCCTTCCAAATCGCGAGCCGTTGAGCTGCGTTCTCCGCACGTTCGACCCGCAGCGGCGCGTGCGCGCGCAGCAAGGCCTCAGTTTCGGCCGCTTCCCCGGGAACGCGCGCGGCGGGACCTTCCAGTTCCACCAACAGTACTGCGCCGGCGTCTTGTGGCAGGCCTGAACGGTAGGTCGAAGCCTCCACCGCGCGAATCGCGCGTTGGTCCATGACTTCGAGCGCAACCGGTCGCAGTCCGGCGGCAACGATCGTCGAAACTGCGGCGCAAGCGGTGGCGATCGAATCGAAGGCGGCCAACAGGGTCACGACCTTCTCGGGCAAGGGAATCAATCGCACCGTCGCCGCGACCACGATCGCCACCGTGCCCTCCGAACCTACGCAGAAGCCACGAAGGTCGAAGCCATCGGTCGCGGCGGTGGGGCTTCCCCAGCACTCGCGCCGTCCGTCGGCGAGCACCACGTCGAGCGCGTGCACGTGCGGCCCGGTGGTGCCGTGCAGAAAACACATCGGGCCGCCAGCGTTCTCCGCAATGTTTCCGCCGAGCGTGCTGACCGTCTGACTGGCCGGATCCGGGGCGTAGCGTAAGCCGTGGGGCGCGGCAGCGCGCGAGAGCTCGGCGTTGACGACTCCCGATTCGACCACCGCAATTCGGCGGCTTGGATCCATGCTGCGGATCCTTCGCATGCGTGAAGTCGCGATCACGACGCCTCCTTCGGGCACCAAGGCGCCGCCCGAGAGGCCGGTCCCGGCGCCGCGCGCCGCGAAGGGCACACGCGCCTCGTGCAACACGCGCACACAGGCCTGCACCTGCTCCGCATTTTCCGGCAGCACCACGGCGGCCGGTTTGCAGCGGAACAAGGTCAACGCGTCCGATTCGTAGGCAAGCAGGCTGCCCGGGTCATCGAGCACGGCGCGCGCTCCGACGGCGGCGCGCAACGCGCGGAGCAGAGGCTCGCGCGATCCGTTCATCGGTCGCGACCGCGCAGTCGCGGGTACCAGCGTGGAGTACGTTCGCGGTAGGAGGTGTAGCCGTCGAATTCGATCTCGAGATCGCGCTCCTCGAAGGGCGCAGCCAGCAGAATCCAACTCAGGAACACGAGCGCCATGATCAGCAGGTCGACGCTCATCACCGGTATGCCCACCAGTAACAGAATGAATCCCGCGTTGATCGGTTGGCGCACGTAGGCATAAGGCGGCAAGGCCGTGAATTCGGCTTGCGGCTCCTGCTGTCCGGCCTCGATCGCGCGCAGTTGCGGAAGTCCCAGCAGCATGGTGTTGCCGACCACCAGACATCCCCAGGCAATCAAGCCGATCCCGCAGGCCTGCACGAACCAGGGGATCGCGCGCCACCAGCCCGGCCACTCCCAGAGCAGCGGGCCGGAGGGCTGCCAGGCGAGCACCATGAGGCAAAGCGAGGCGCCGGTCACCAACACGTAGAGCGGACGCTCGGCCGCGGGGCCGAAGGGCCGGTTCAGCAAGCGGCGGCCGAAGCCGCGCGCGAGCAAGGAGTGCGAGAGCGCGAATTGCAGTGCGAGCAGCGCGTCGAGCGTGATCGCGGCGAAGGAGAAGTCCGAGAGTGGCTCCACCCGCAATCCGGTCAGGAGCCGCAGCCACCCGAGGAATCCCGCGACCGAAGCGAGCGGTCCGAGTGCGAGCCATACCGCCAGCACGCGCCTCGCGCCGCCGCCTTCTTCGCGCGACGTCTCCGACGGCGCGTGCTCAGCCACCGGTTCAACCCGGCGGCTGGACCGTTTCTCCTTGACCGGATCGCCGCTCATGCGGCGCGCGTTAACGCTTCCGCGAGATGGTCTTGGCTTGCAAGAACAGCATCAAGTAGTCGCGCCCTCCCGCCTTGGAATCAGTGCCCGACATGTTGAAGCCGCCGAAGGGGTGCGCGCCGACCAGCGCGCCGGTGCAGCCGCGGTTCAAGTAGAGGTTGCCGCAGTACAGTTCGCGCCGTGCCGTTGCGAGGCGCTGTTCATCGGCGCCGTAGTAGGCGCCGGTGAGACCAAAATCGCTGTCGTTCGCCGCCTCGATGCCTTCCTCAAAGGACTTCACCTCGTGCACAGCCAACACCGGGGCGAACAATTCATTTTTCCAGATGAAGTCGCCGCGCCCGACGCCAGTGAACACGGTCGGCTGGACGAACCAGCCTTCCTCCCCCGCGCGCGCGCCGCCGGCGACCAGCGTGTTGCCCTCCTGCTTGGCTTTCTCGATCGCGGCCAGCGTGTCCTTCATGGCGCTCTCGTGGATCATCGGGCCGAGCCAACTCCGCTTTTCGGAAGGGTGGCCAATCGCGGTGGCTTCCACCAGCGGCAGGAAGCGTTCCATGAACGCGTCCTTGATCTTGGCGTGCAGGATCAAGCGCGAGCAGGCTGAGCACTTCTGACCTTGGAAGCCGAAGGCGGCCGAATGCGCTCCACGCGCTGCTTCGTCGAGGTTGGCATCCTCGTCCACGAAGATGAAGTCCTTGCCGCCCATCTCGGCGACCACGCGCTTGAGCCAAAGCTGGCCCGGGTGAACCTTGCTGGCCTTTTCGTAGATCGAGCAACCGACCTGGGCCGATCCGGTAAAGGCGATGAAGCGCGTGAGCGGGTGCTCGACCAGCGTGTTGCCGACGTCCGCGCCGCCTCCCGGCACGAACTGCAGTACGCCCGGAGGCAGGCCGACTTCCTTCATCAAGTCCACGAACATCGAGGCAATGCCCGGGGCGTCGCTCGACGGCTTCAACACCACGGTGTTGCCCGTCACCAGTGACGCGCTGGTCATGCCGACGAGGATCGCGAGCGGGAAGTTCCAAGGCGGGATCACTGCGCCGACGCCGATCGGAATGTAGATCAATTCATTCTGCTCGCCGTCCACCGGCGTGATCGGCTGGCGGCGGGCGTAGCGCAGAGCCTCGCGCGCGTAGAACTCGAGGAAATCGATCGCTTCGGCGGTGTCGCCGTCGGCTTCGGCCCAATTCTTGCCGACTTCGAAAACCATCATCGCCGAGAACTCGTGTTTGCGCAGCCGCATGATGCGCGCGGCGCGGAAGAAGTATTCGGCGCGCTCCTCGGCGCTCAGCCGTGACCAACTGCCGAAGGCCTTGTGCGCGCCCACGATCGCAGCGAGCGCATCCTCGCGATTGCCCTTCGCGGAATTCGCGACGGCGCGGGTCGGCTTGCCCGGGTCGGTGGACTCGAAGGTTCCGGCCCCGCCCTCGCGGTCTTGGCCGTTGATCCAGAGGCGCACGACCACCGGCAGCGAGGATTCGATTTTGGCGAGCGCCTGCTGGAACGCAGCGGCTTCCGGCTCTTTGCCAAAGTTGGTGAAGGCTTCGTTGACGAAGGGGGGGAGGTCGGAGAGAGTGCGCATGGC
>JAQBVK010000253.1 GCA_027623585.1 Planctomycetota bacterium | reverse complement strand
GGACTCGGCCTGCTGCAGCGTGCCTTTCTTGACGAAGCGGTCCAGCGAGCCGCGGATCGTCTTCATCCCGCGCTCCAGCCCGGCCGAGCCCACGTCCACCAGCGTGACCGCATGGCCGCAGGAGGCAAAAGTCTGAGCGATGCCGTTCCCCATGGTCCCGGCGCCGATTACCGTTACGTTCAAGGAATCACTCATCGTTTCACACCATCTCCACCGATAGGGCTACGGCGTTGCCGCCGCCGAGGCAGAGCGTCGCGAGGCCGCGCTTGCCGCCACGCTGCTGCAGCGCGTGCAACAGGGTGACGAGGATCCGGCAGCCGCTGGCGCCGATCGGGTGGCCGAGCGCCACCGCGCCGCCGTTCACGTTCAGCTTGGCCGAATCGAGGCCGAGGGTTTTCTGCAACGCGCAGGCGCCGCTCGCGAAGGCCTCGTTGACTTCGTAGAGGTCCATGTCGGCACGCTTGAGGCCGGTTTTCTTCTCCCAGTTTTCGACCGCGACCTTCGGCGCCATCATCACCCATTCGGGGGCCATGCCGCCGGCCGCGTAGCCGGTGACGCGCGCCAGCGGCGTCAGTCCGAGGCGCTTGACCGCCTCCGCGCTCGCCACCACCACCGCGGCGGCGCCGTCGGAGATCTGGGAAGCGTTGCCGGCGGTCACGCTGCCGTCTTTCTGGAAGGCGGCGCGTAACTTACCCAGCGAAGCGGCGGTCGCGTCGGCGCGGATGCCTTCATCGGCACTCACGACCGTCACGTCACCCTTGCGGCCCTTGACCTCCACCGTCACGATCTCGGCGTCGAAGCGGCCGGCGGCCTGCGCGGCCGCAGCACGCGCGTGGGACTCGGCGGCGAAGGCGTCCTGCGCGGCGCGATCGACCTGGTACTCCTTCGCAACGAGCTCGCCGGTCAGGCCCATGTGCTGATTCGAGTACACGTCCCAGAGACCATCGTGGATCATGGCGTCCACCAATTTGGCGTCGCCGAGCCGCGCGCCGGTGCGCGCCGCGGGCATCAGATACGGCGCCTGCGACATGCTTTCCATCCCGCCGGCCACGATCAGTTGCGCGTCGCCGGCGCGGATCGCCTGGGCGGCAAGCATCACCGACTTCAGTCCTGAGCCGCACACCATGTTGACCGTGAACGGCGGCACCGCGTCCGGCACGCCCGCGTAACGCGCCGCTTGCCGCGCCGGGTTCTGCCCCAGGCCAGCCTGTAACACGTTGCCAAGAATCACCTCGTCGACGTGTTCCGGTTTCACGCCGGCGCGCGCGAGGGCTTCACGCACCGCAATCGCGCCGAGCTCCGGCGCGCGAAAGGAGGACAGGCCTCCTTGGAACTTGCCGATCGGAGTACGACAGGCGCCGGCGAGGAAGATTTCACTCATGTTTGCACGGCCTCAAGGCGCGCCATTCTACCCCCGCGAGGCGTCCGGCCACAGGCCGGCGCGCTTGAGGTCGCGCGCGCAGGGAACTTTCTTGCGCACTTCGCGCGCAAAATCGAAATCAGCCTCCGCCAGCAGCATCTCCCCGCCTTCACTGCGCGCGACCACGCGGCCGAGCGGATCACACAGCAGCGCAGTGCCCGGAAACTCCATCACCGGCCGTCCCGCGCCCAGGCTCGCGCGACCGGCGCGGTTGCAACTCAGCACCCACTGCTGATTTTCGGCCGCGCGTGCGCGCGTCAGCAACTCCCACACTTCGGCGCGCGCGCTCGGCCACTGCGCCGGCACGCACAACAGGTCCGCGTTGCCGTGCAACGCAGCGCGCGTGATCTCGGGAAAGCGCAAGTCGTAGCAGACCAGCGTGCACACGCGGCCGATGCCCTTCAGCGCGAGTGTCGGCGGCAGCGTCGCGCCGCGCGCCACCTGCCGACCCTCGCCAGTCGGCGAGAACAGCATGATCTTCTCGTAGGGGCGACGGTCGCCGCCGGGGCCGAGCACGTGGACTTGGTTCGCAGCTTTGCGCGCGCTGCCGCCGCCCGGCGCGGAACCGATCACCACCAACCCACACTCCAGCGCGCGGTCGTGTACCGCGCTGAGCGCCGCCTCGCTCTCGTCGCGAGCGGCGCGGTCGTAGCCCGGACGGAAGGAAGTGGTCCACTTCTCGGGCAGAAGAAGCAGCCGCGCGCCCGCGGCGGCGGCGGCATCCACGCCGGCCAGAGCGCGATCACGATTGGCTGTGATTCGCGCCGGGCGGACGTCGAAGGGCAGTGCGGCGAGGAGGACGCGGGTCATGGACGAAGCGCGGGACGCCGTTATGCTATGCCCCCTTAAACCGGTCGGGGACGTAGCTCAGCTGGGAGAGCGTCGCGTTCGCAATGCGAAGGTCGTGGGTTCGATCCCCATCGTCTCCACCAACCGGTTTCCGGCTTGAATCCGAGCTCAAGCGCCGGGATTCGCGGCGGCCGCAGCGGCAGTCGCTTCCGCCATGCGCAGCGCCGTGAGCCGATCGATCGCATCCGCGTAGTCGCTCGCCGCGCGTACGGTTTCTTCAAGTCGCGCGCGGTATGCGGTGGCGTCACCGGCTTGCTCTGCCGCGAGCGCCGCCTTGAAACTCGCAGCCGCGAGCTGGATGCGCTCCTGCAAACGAGAAACGCGCAGCTCGACGTCGGCCCAGCCGAAGCCTTGGCCGCGTTCGAGCATCGAAGCGTAGACCTCCGCCGCGCGCACCACCTGCTCGTCGAGCTCGAGGGCGCGCCCGTAGCGGTAGTCAAGGTCGAGCGTGAGATCTTCGTTGCGTTGCGCGAGCTCGCGCGCTTCGTCGCGATGCGCGGCTACGCCCCATTGCTCGATCTCGGTGAGGATCTCGAGCGCGAGCGCGGTGCGCTTGCCGCGAATCGCGAGATCGCCGGCAAGCAGCGCGTTCGCGCTGCTGACCCGCGCCTGCAGCCGGGAGATCAGCTCCTCCGTTTCCGGATGCTCGGGCTCCAAACGATCGGCGGAACGGATCGCAAAGAAGGCCGGTCCGAGCAGGTCTGCATCGAGCAAAGTGCGCGCTTCGGCGCGGCTTGCAGCGGCCAGGTCTTCAGTGAGTCCTTCAAAACGGTGCTGAGCACGGCTATCGGGACCGTGCAATTCCGCAGCATGATGAAAGGAAGTCCGGGCGCGCACGTCGAAGCCGTGGCGCAGGTGGTCCATGCCCTCGAAGTAGAACTCTTCGCCGAGGTGCGCTTCACGCTCTATCCGGTCGGCCGTCATGGCCAAAAGGTTGGCGGCGAGATCGTCCTCGGGATTCCAGGACAAGGCCAGCATGAGTTCGCGGATTGCCGCGTCCGACTCATTGGCCTCGAGCAAGTCTTCGGCTCGACGCGTGTGACGCGAGCCGAGTTGATCGCGCGCGCGCGCCTCGAGCTCCGCCGTTTTCTCGACGCGGTCAAGCGGAGCTGCTGAGATCACCTGCGGCAGCACCGCGAGCGCTTGCTCCTCACGGTCGCTAGCCAGTAACTCGCGCAAACCGTCTTCGATCAGGAACCAGCGCGCCCGCGCGAGCCGCGCGGCGAGGATTTCATCGGTCGCCGGATCGTCTCCCTGTTCGTAGGCGTGGTAGGCGCCGAGGTAGTCGCCGCGGCGGAAGGCGGCGTCGCCGCGTTCCAGCCCGCTGGTCTGGCAGGCCGCGCAGAGCGTCAGCGCCGTGAGACCGGCGGCGAGGCGGAGCGGACGAGGCAGGAGGTCCATGGCCCCATTCTGACGCGCGCCGCCGCCCGCTTCCTCCTGGCCGGAGGGAACTTTGTCGCAGAATCCGAGCGCGGCGGGCATCAAACGGCTTCCGTCAGCAGGAAAACCACCGCGTTATGGAGCGCATGGAGCAAGATCGGCGCGCGCAGATCGCCGACGCGCCAGTGCACCCAGCCGAACAGCAGGCCGAGGACGGTGGACGGCAACCACATCGGCG
>JAQBVK010000252.1 GCA_027623585.1 Planctomycetota bacterium | reverse complement strand
GCCGCTTCATCAGCGCCGCCATTCGCCCGAAGTCGGGGAGGCGGTACTCGTTCCACTCCGTGCAGAGGATCAGCGCCTCGGCGCCATCCAGCGCTTCATAGGGCTCATTCACGTACTCGATCTCGTCACCGAGGATCGCGCGCGCGTTCTCGATCGCTTCCGGATCGTGGGCGACGACCTTGGCCCCGCGCTCCAGAAGACCGCGGCAGACCTCGATCGAAGGTGCCTCGCGCATGTCGTCGGTGCGCGGTTTGAAGGCGAGTCCCCAGACGGCGATGCGCATGCCGCGAAGGTCGCGCCCGACGGCCGCCTCGAGCTTGTCGAGCATCATTGTTTTCATGCCCTCGTTGACCTGCTCCACCGCTTCTAGAATGTTGAAGGCATAACCCATCTTGCGCGCAGTGTGCATGATCTCCTTGACGTCCTTGGGGAAGCAGGAGCCGCCGTAGCCGATGCCGGAATAGAGGAAAGATTTTCCGATGCGGCCGTCGCTGCCGACCCCTTGGCGGACCATGTTGACGTCGGCCCCGATCAACTCGCAGATGCGCGCGATCTCGTTCATGAAGGAGATGCGCGTCGCCAGCATCGCGTTGCTGGCGTACTTGGTCATCTCCGCGGAGGTCGGGTCCATGCGTAAGATCGGAGCGCCGTTTCTGACGAACGGCGAGTAGATCTCAGCCATGAGTTCGAAGTCTTCGTCGGAATCCACGCCAACCACGACGCGGTCGGGTTTGAGGAAGTCGTCCACGGCAGCGCCTTCCTTCAGGAATTCTGGATTTGAGCACACCGAGATCGGATGCGCAGACACCTTCTGAGCGCACTGCCTGACTTGCGCAGAGGTTCCCACCGGCACGGTGCTCTTGTCCACGATCAATTTCGGTCCATTGGCGCAGCGTCCGATTTGTTCGGACACCTTCCATACCGCCGAGAGATCAGCGGAACCATCGCTGGTGCTCGGCGTGCCGACGGCGATGAATACGACGCGGCACTCCTCGACCGCGGTCTTCAGGTCAGTCGTGAAGCGCAAGCGCGCGTGACTGACGTTCGCGCGCACCAGCTCCTCGAGTCCGGGCTCGTAGATCGGAATCAGTCCCTCTTGCATGCGCGCGACCTTGGTCGCGTCGATGTCCACGCACCAAACGGTATTGCCCATTTCCGCGAAGCAAGTCCCGGCGACAAGGCCGACGTATCCGGTTCCGATGATGGCGATTTTCATTTTCTTGCGGGGATACTCATTCTATTTGTCGTCCACGTATCCGGCTTGGTTGAGCGCAGTCGAGACGTGCTCCGGCTCGGAAACCTCGCCGGGGGGATGAACGGGCGTTTGGGGTTCCAATCGCAGTGAAGCCACGGCCCGTTGCAAGAACGCGTCTTGTTCGTCGAGGCCGTCGAAACTGCGCGGAGCGCGCTCGAAGCGGTCGGACGTCAGATCAAAGATCGAAGTGAGGCGCTGCTGTGAGTCGTAGATCAGTTTTTCCGACCCTTCGCGCCAGCCGATGAGCTGGAGTTGCTTGGTGGGGCGCAGCAGGTCCATGCGCACGGTGTGATTTCCGTCGCCACCTGCGATCAGGCGCCGCAAACTGACGCCGCTTCGATCTGGCCAAGCCGGCGCGCCGCCGAAGTCGAGGAGCGTGGGCGCGACGTCGGCGATCGAAACGCTGCCGGCCACGCGCACGCCGGCGGGAACCAGTCCGGGAGCGCGCACCAGCATTGGCACGTGCATCACCTCTTCGTAAAGCGTCAGATGGTGGCCGCGGTTGCCGTGCTCGAGGAACTCTTCGCCGTGATCGGCGGTGATCAACAGGATCACGTCGTCGGCGATGCCCCATGCTTCGAACTGCGCGTCGAGTCGCGCGATCCAGTCGTCGGTGTATCGGATCTCCGCGTCGTACAGGCCCAGCAACTCCCGTTTCAGCTCCGGCGTCAACGGGATTTCGTCGTTCAAGAACTCGTCGCCTCTCGCCGTCGCGCCATCGGGCAGAAAGCGGTCGCGGTATTCCGCGGGCGGGAAGTAGTCGTAGTGCGGGTCCCAGAGGTGAAGGAAAAGGAAGAAGGGCTCGCGGTAGCGATCCTTGCGTTCCAGCCACTCGATGGCCTTGCCGACGACCTGCTCTGCGCACTCGGCGTCACTGTGCGACTGGGCATGGATGCCTTCGACTTCGTCGCTCTTGCCGGCTTCCGCCAAGTGCGCGCCGGTCTCAGGATCGGCGAGGTATGTGACGCCCGGCTGATAGAGATCGAAGCCATGCCCGAAGCCCCACACGTTGTGGAGGAAGGGGCCTGAGAAGAAGCCCGCAGTCTGATAGCCCGCTTGCCGGAGTCGGCCGCTCACCAATTCGAGCTCGTCAGGAATGCGGAATTTTCGCGTCCGTACGCCGTGCTCACGCGGGTGCATGCCGGAGAGAAGCGTGACGTGGCTCGGGAGTGTCCACGGCGAAGCCGCCGAAGCGTTCTCGAACAGAGCGCCTTCGCGTGCCATGCGCGCCAGAAACGGCGTGGATTCTTCGCCCGGCGCGGTCTCAGAGCGGTGACCATAGGGCGTGCAGTGGTCTGCCCGGAGGGAGTCGATCGAAATCAACACAATCGGGCGCCGGTCGCCATAGTCGGGCGGAACATCGGCAGCCTTCGCGCACGCGATGAGTGCGAAGATCAGCGGCAGGGCGGCGCGGGAGGTCCGAATGCGCGACACTCCTCTATTCTACGGGGTGCGCGGAGTGAGCGCAGCGCCGACGAGCATCGCGGATGGTCCGAGCAGGTGCAGCAGGAGGCGTTCGGGAATCCCCTTGTCGCGCAAACTTGGGAAGAACCAGGGCGTTACCAACAGGATCAACACGTACAGCGTCAGCCCGCCAGCGACGAGGAAGCCGAGCCAGCGGATATCCGGCTCGCGCCAGCGTCGCGCAGCAAAGAAGAAGGCGATCAAAACCGCCGGCCAGAGTAGACCCCAGGTGAGGAGGTCCGAAAATTCAGCTCCGAAGGCGCGCGCGATCTGCACTCGACGCTGCAATCCGGCCTCGCCGACGGCCTCCGCCTCGGCCTCGGCCGCCATGCCGGAGGGCACCGATTCGAGCGGTTCCTCCATGCCGCCCAGAGCGTCGAGCACGCGCGCGATGCTGAACTGTTCCCCGTAGTTCTCGTCAATCGCGGGTAATTGAGCGCGCACCGTCAACCACGGCGCGATGCCCAGCGCGGCGACTACCGCGCACGCGAGGAACGGTCGCACGCGTGGGCGCTGCGGAAGCGTGAAGCTCGCCAATGCAGCAGCGAAGAAGACGCCAGTCAACGCCAATCCTTCGTTCTTGATCGAGACGGCGCCGGCGAGCAGTAGGCCCGCACACCAGCCTGCTCTTCGGCAGTTCACGCGCTGCGCGGCGAGCGCCAGGGCAGCGGCACCGGCGAGCATCGCCGCCAGAGGAAGATCGGCGCCACCGCCGAGCGTGACGCGGTTGGTCAAGCCGGCTTCCCGCAAATCTTGCATGCCGATCGCGAAGAGGTCTCGCGCATAGATCATCGGGGTGCAAGCCGCGAGCAGTGCGGCACGTCGAGCGGTTTCCTTCGAGATTCCACGCAGCGCGAAGGCGACTGCTCCAGGAAGACAAAGCGCCCACCACGCGAGCGGCGCCTGCACCCAACGGTCGCTCCACCCTCCCAAGCGCGCAGCCCATGCCTCCATGACCGGTAGTCCGAGCGGATAGTTCGGATGCGTTGCGATGCGTCCGTAACCAAGGGGTCCTTCGAGACCGAGCAATGCCTCGTCGAGGACCGTTCCTTGATAGTGAAGGATTTTCCCTCGATAGGCGAAGTGAAGGATCGGATCGAAGTCGTTCAGCGGCAGCGCCAGAGTGAAGGCTGCGGCTCCGATGCCGAGCGCGCCGAGCAAGATCGCGGCTG
>JAQBVK010000002.1 GCA_027623585.1 Planctomycetota bacterium | reverse complement strand
CGCGTAGGGATTGCTCGACAGCGGGTCGCTCTGCGCGATGTAGAAGTGAACGCTCTTCACGCTGCGCTTTCGAAGCATGAAGCTTTGTAGCACGAAGGAGCCGCCCACTTGGTAAGCCTCGAGTTGGACGCGCGGACTCAGCGCCGGCAACGAGGCATTGGAATCGGCGACGCTGGGGTCCGTACCGAGCAGGATCTCGGCAAGATCATTCAGGCCGTCACCGTCTACGTTGGCCTTGAACGGGTTGGACCCGAGCCGTACCTCCATGGCGTTGTCGAGGCCATCCAGGTCGTCATCCTGGAACGGGACGCTCGAGTTGGCCTGTTTGGCTTGGATCCCGTTGTGCGTACTCGTCAGTCCGACGGCCGCAGCCGCGAGGAGGGCGCCGACGAGTGCCAAAGGGGACTTGTGGAACTGCATGCGAGTAAAAGGGTCTGGGGGAACGTCCAGGCAGGATACCAGGGAATCCGCCGGACGGGGCCTCCGCTGTCCAGAGAACACCCAGTCAGCGTAGAGGCTTCGAATGCGAGGGTAACGGCCTTTGGTCCTTTGCGGCCGCTCGCGCGCGCCGCGTTATCCTGCCCGGCCGCACGGGCCTGCGCACCCGTAGCTCAGCTGGATAGAGCGACAGCCTCCGAAGCTGTAGGTCAGAGGTTCGAATCCTCTCGGGTGCGCCATTTTGCGCTGAAGGGCGCCGAGAACAGGCTCCGCGCTCAGCGCGACTTCCCCGGCACCACTGGTGGGACGGGCACTGCGCCGGTGAGAGGGAAAGGGCCATCGGCTGCGCGTTCGCGCCATAGCGATTCCGCCAGACGCTTCACGCCGCCGAGCACCATGCGCATGCCGCCACGGTGATCCGATCGCCCGTCCGGGACCCCGTCCAGATCGCAGCCGAATTGGCGGATCACGAGCAGGCCGACGAAGGCGCCGGCGGCGTCGTGGACCGGTTCATACAGGTCGTATCCGGCCAGCCAGTAGAAGTCCGGGCTGTCCGAATGAATCCAGGTGATCGCGCGGCCGTCTGCGTTGGTTTCGGTCAGCAGCCGCAGCCGACATGCGTAAGTGCTGAATGGGAACGGCAGGTCGCTCTCGAAATCCATCGCGATCGCGGTCCGCGTGGCGCAGGCCAGGCCAGCGGCGAGTGCGCGATCCGGCGCCAGTTCGACGCGGTAGGAATTCGGCACCGCGGCGACGTGCAGGTAGTTGTTGCGCGAGTAATTGAAGTAGGACGGGAAATTCGCTTCGGCGATCTTAATGCTGGCGAGGTCGGCGGCCATGAAGACCGCGCACTGCTCGACGTTGCGCTTGCCGCCCTTCGCGGGCCAGCAGTCCTCCGGAAGCTCCCAACTCTCCCCCATCAAGAAACCGCTGCGCTTGTCGGCGTCGGGATCCCACTTCGGTGAAAGGAATTCACGCAGGTCGAGCAGCGGCTCGACCTGAGGCCACAAGGAGGCTGGCACCCGCGCGCGCGCATCGGCGAGCAGGGCTACGACTTCCTTGCGCGCCGCATCGACGGAGGGCAGACGCGCGGCGGCGGTGGCGCGCGCGAGCAAGTCTCCGAGCATCAGCGCAGAGCCCTGCGCATCGATCGCGGCGAGCGGTTCGCGCACCAGGCCGAGCAGCTGCGCTTCGAAGCGTTGGCACGGGAGCGCGACGCTCTTGAGGTCGAGGCGCGGAAGTTTCCATGCCATCGGAAAGGCCGCTTCGACCTCTTCCGCGGTGCTCGGTAGCGGGTCGAAGCCGGACGGAGTCCCCGCTTCGGAGAGCGCCGGCTGCTGGATTGCCAAGAGGAGCGCGACCGCGAGCATCTGGCAGAGGATACGGGCTGCGGGAGGGTGCGTTAGCGGCCGCTGGCCGGCGACGGCTCGCCGTCCTTGCCGTAGACGTAGCGGTGGAACAAGCGCCGCACCTCGTCGGGCTTGCCGCCATTGGCGATCAGGAGTTGTTCCATCTCGGCGGTGGTGGCCGGATTCGGCGCGTGCGCGCTGTAGAACTCGGCCATCAGCGCGCGGAGCTTCTCGTCGCCGATCGCCTGCGCGAGGCGCGCATAGAACATCCTGCCCTGCATGTAGGACCCACCGGGCGTGATGCGGTTGTAGGGGTCCGAGGAGGAGAGCAGCACCGGCGGGCCGTCCTTCGTGAACTCCGGCAGGCGGCCGGCGCCGCCGGTCACGTACATGTTCCAGGCCTCGTCCCACCAGCCGTCGTTCTGGCTCGCGGGCTTGGCGCCGCGCCCGTACCAACTGTGAAACATTTCGTGTTCGAGCGCGCCGAGCGCGGTGGTGGTGCCGCCGTCGTACTCCATCGAGCGGCTGCCGGTCCAGATGTAGACCGGGCAGTAGGAAGTGTGCGCCCACTTGCCGACGCCTTCGTCGTACTTCTGCAGGATTTCGCAAGTTCGCGCGGCGACCTTCTTCGCGTTCACCTTGGCTTCCTTGCGCGCGAAGACTTCGACCTCGACGCTCATGCCGCTCTTGAGTTTGACCTTGTCCTTCGCGGTCTCGACCTCGGATGCGGGCACCAGCACGATCAGGTGCGAAAAAGCGGTGAAGGTCGGCGGGAAAGTCAGC
Source organism: Planctomycetota bacterium (assembly GCA_027623585.1). GTDB lineage: Bacteria > Planctomycetota > UBA1135 > UBA1135 > UBA1135 > JAQBVK01. The sequence goes on along the minus strand of JAQBVK010000002.1, from coordinate 21,976 downwards.
GTCCACTGATGCTTGCCGCGCTCCTCGACCGCGCCGTTGGTGATCAGATGATGGTCCTCACCGGCACCGATGAGGTCGATCGTCAGCGTCATCGGATGTTGGTCGTAGATCAAATTGGCCGGAAACCACGACTCCAGGTAGCGACCCTGGTTGAGATCTGAGAACCAAGTGTCCCACAGCACGCCCTTCTCGCGCCACAGCACGCCTTGTGCTTGCGGGGCGTCGGGAGTGCCGACCTTGTACTCCAACTTCAACTCGTGCCGGCTGCCCGCGGGCAGGCTGACCTCTAGGATGCGCATCGATCCGCAGTTCTTCGACACGGTGTGCGAAGCGAGTTTCAGCGGATCAAGGCTCTCGCCGTCGAGCCAAGCCTTGACCACTTCTCTCTGCCGCAAGTCGAACAGTGGAAATCCTTCCGCAGTCGTATCGAAACTCATCGTCGCGGACGCGAACGCAGTCTGCGCCTTGGCGTCGAAACTCAGCGCGGCCCGCAGATCGACGATGTCGATCGGGATTCCGGTCAAGCCGTCCACGACCAGCGGCGGCGGCGCCAGCTCCTTGTCGCGCCCCGACTGCGGCGCGGGCGCGGCAAGAAGCGGGAGCAGAGCGGAGATCAGCGCGAGCGCGGTCGACATGGGCCTCATCCTAGCGAGCCTCTATTCTTGTGGCGTGACCTCCCGGCTCCCGCTCACGCTCCTCGCCGTCGCATTGTTCGCTGCCTGTCAGACGCTACCCGCGAAGCCGCAGACCTTGTGGAATGGCGGTCCCCTCGACGGCTGGAAGATGGCCGGGCCCGGCGCCTTCGTGATCGAGGACGGCACGCTCAAGGCGACCGGCGGCATGGGCTTGCTGTGGTACGCGGTCGAGTCCTACGAGGACTTCCGACTCGAGTTGGAGTGGAGCGTCGAAGAGCCGGGCGACAACTCCGGCGTCTTCGTGCGCTTCCCGGATCCGGGCGGCGACCCGTGGGTCGCGGTGAACGAGGGTTATGAGTTGCAGATCTGCGACGCAACTTCGCCCAAGCATCGCACCGGCTCGGTCTACTCCTTCGGCGCCTCCTCGCACGTGCCGACCAAACCGCCGGGCGAGTGGAACCATTACTCGATCGAGGTCGTCGGCCAGAACTACACCGTGCGCGTGAACGGAGAAACGGTGAATCGTTTCCTCGGCTTCCGCAGTGAGCGGGGCTACGTCGGCCTTCAGAACCACGACGACGGCTCCCCGGTGCGCTTCCGCAACATTCGAGTCACCAAGCTCTAATCGGGATTCTCGGCTAGATTGGCGGGGTGATCCTCCCCGCGCTCCTCTCCATCGCCGCCCTGGCTCAACAGCCTGTAACCTCCACTCGCCTCGAGGTCCGGCCGGAGGGAGCATTCTGGGTGGAAACCGCTTCGACCCTTCAACCGTGGGGCTTCGGCAGCTCGGCTGCGCCGCAGACCACGGCGCGTTGGGAAGAGAACCACAACGGGCGCGCGTGGATCGGCAAGAGCGTGTCGGTTGGTGACAACGGCGCCGTCGTGATGGCGGGGAAGGAACTCAACAACGAGGACGCGAGCGTCTACGCCGCCGGTTCCGAGGTTCCGCTGTTCCGCGTGGACCTGCTCGGCGCGGAGCGCGTGCGCGTAGCCACCTCTGCCCGGACTCCGTTGGCGGCGACCCTCGTCTACACCGCGATCGCGTCGGGCAACTACGAGGCGGTCGCCAGCGCCTATGACACCACCGGATCGGGGACTGCGTTGTGGAGTTACAGCTTCCCGGCCGGAGGCAACGTGATCGCGGGCGACGTGATGATCAGCGCCGACGGCCAGCGCGTGGTCGCCATCACGGGTTCGAGCCTCACGGCGCTCAACATGGTGCGGGTCTTCAACGCCGCGGGAGCGCTCCTCAACAGCTTCGACCTGCCGGCTCCGGCTTACGTGCGCCAAGCGCGCCTGAGTGCCGATGGCAGCCGCCTCTACTTTGCGCTCTACAACGGCCTCGCGGAAATTTGGAACACCGCGACCGGCGCGAACGTGATGAGTTTCGGGATCGGCTCCACCTTCGATGCACACGCTCTGTCCGCCGACGGTTCGACCTTCGCTTACGGCGACTTCGGCGGCTTACACGTGAGGCGCGAGACTTTGCCCGGAGTGTGGAATCAAATCGCCTTCATGCCGGTGAGCGCTGGCGGGCAATACCTCGGCTACGTGGATCTCGACGCTGACGGCTCGCATGCGGCGTGGATGCAGCAGCGCTATTCGCCCGCCTACGATCACATCGAGATTGGCCTCTTCGACGTCGCCGTGAACAGCGGCGTCTGGAGCAATAGCCACGACGCGCCGGGCACCGCGTTCCAGCTCACTTGTTCCGGAGTTCAGATCTCCGCCGACGGCGCGCAAGTCGTGGGTTGCTCGTGGGGCGATTCACTCAACGTTACGCCGGAGGTGTTCGGTTATGACGCGAGCGGCGCATTGAGTTTGAGCCTCGACACGCCTGGTTCCGTGTTCGCGTTGGATCTGGATGCCGATGGTGACGTGGTTGCGGTGGGCACCAAGTCGGTGCACGCGAACACTTCCGGCAACGGCGGCTCCATCTTCTGCGCGGAGCCCTACCAGCCGACGCTGCGCGTGCTCGGTCAGCCGCACATCGGCACGGCGCTCACCCTGACCACGCCCGCCGGCGCCAACGTGCTGCGCTTCGCGGTCTGCACGCAACTTGGCTCCAGTGCCAGCCCCTTTGGCCCAACCGAGGTGCTGCTGCCCTCCGCGATTCACACCTTCGGCCCGATCGCGATCCCGGGTGGCGGCCTGAGCATGCCGCTGGGCATTCCGCCGAATCCGAACTTGGCGGGCATGGCGATCCATCTGCAGGGAGTGCGTTTCGGTCCCGGCGGCGCGCTGACGAACAAGGTCTCGCTGCGCCTGCTGCCGTAGCATCGGCGTCAATGACGCATAGCCCCCCCGCCGCGCTGAAGACGCGGTTGTCGGCGATGATGTTTCTCCAGTACGGAATCTGGGGAGCGTGGCTGCCGATCCTCTATCCCTTCTTGGTGTGGCGCGGCTTCACGCCTGGCGAGATCTCGGCGGCCTTCGCGGTCGGCGCGATCGGCGCGATCATTGGACCGTTCATCGCGGGGCAAGTCGCGGACCGTTGGTTCGCCACCGAGCGATTCCTCGGGCTCAGCCACGTCGCGGGTGCGGTGTTGGTTTGGAACCTCGCCTCGCTCGAGAGTGCGAACACCTTTCTGATCGTCTCCTTCCTCTACGGCTTGATCTACGCGCCGACGCTCGCGCTGACCAACTCGCTGACCTTTCATCATTTGGAGGACCGCGACCGCGACTTCGGGCCGATTCGGCTCTGGGGTACGATCGGATGGATCGCGGTCGGCATCGCGATGGGGCATTGGCTCGCGCAGATGCACACGCCGGAGGGCGTGACCGGCGCAGTGCTGGAAGCGGCGTGGAACGCGGGGCGAGCGGACGCCTTCAAGCTCTCGGCAGTGCTCGGGGCGCTGATGGGCGTGTATTGCTTCACGCTTCCGCACACGCCTCCGGCGCGCGGAGTCGGTAAGCGCAACGCGACCCTCGAAGCGATCAACGAAGTGCGCAAGCAGCCGCTGATCACGCTGTTCCTGCTCGCGGTGCCGATCTCGGTGATCCACCAGTTTTACTTCGTGCACACCAGCGCCTTTCTGTCCGCGTTGCAGGCGGGCGACGAAGCCGCGCAGGGGATGGCCGGAAAAATCAACGCGCTGCTCGGCGTCGGCGGCGGCGGTCTGATGACGATCGGGCAGATCGCTGAGATCGCGGTACTGGCGGCAATTCCTTTCGTGGCGAAACGTTGGTCGCGCAAGACCCTGCTCGCGATCGGCATCGCGGCCTACGCGGCGCGCATGGCGCTCTTCGCCTACACCGATTCGCTGCCGCTGATCCTGTTTGGCGTGGCGCTGCACGGACTGTGCTTCGGCTGCTTCATCTTCGTCGCGTTCATGGTGGTGGACGAAGAGACCACGCGCGACGTGCGCGCCTCGGCGCAGAACTTGTTCAACTTGGTGATCATCGGGCTCGGCATCATCGTCGGCTCATGGTTCGCGACCAGTGTGGTCGGCGAGTGGGCAGACGGCGACTGGACGAAGTTGTTCAGCATTCCGATGTGGATGGCGCTCGCGTGTCTGGTGATCCTGCTCGTGGCGTATCCCTCCAAGCGCCGTGCCGTCGGAGGCGCGAAATGAACGTGCCCTTGCGCATCGGCTTCGTGGGCGGCGGCTTCATCACGCGCTTCCACATCCAGTCCTTGGTCGAGGTACGCGGCGTCGAGGTCGCGGGCGTGGCCAGCCTCACGCGCGCAAGTGCGGAGGCGGCGGCCGCGCTGGCACGCGAGCTCGAGGTCGGTCCCAAAGCGCGCGCCTACGACTCGGTCGAAGAGCTCGCAGCCGATCCCGCCGTGGATGCGATCTGGGTCTGCGCTCGCAACGACACGCGCGTGTCCACGATGCGTTCGATCGCCACGGGCGCCGCCAAGCGGCCGCCGTCGTCGCCGTTGCGCGGCATCTGCATCGAGAAGCCGCTCGCACGCACCCTCGGCGAGGCGATGGAGGTCGCCGACCTTGCGAAAGAAATCGGCGCGCCGACCGGCTACCTCGAAGACATGCTGTGGGCGCCGGCGCTGGTGCGCGGCAAAGAAGTGTTGTGGCGGCGCGGCGCGGCCTCGAGCGGCCGCCCCTATCTCGCGCGCGCGGCCGAGGAGCACGCAGGTCCGCACTCGAAGTGGTTCTGGCAGCCCGAGATCGCCGGCGGCGGCGCGCTGCTCGACATGATGTGCCACTCCATCGAAGCCGCGCGCTGGCTCTTAACCGAACCCGGCGCGCCGCGCGCTTCGCTGACGCCGCTCGAAGTCAGCGCGACGGTCGCCAATCTCAAGTGGACGCAGCCGAAGTACGCGGCGGATCTTGCGCAGCGCTTCCCAGGCGTGGATTGGGCGAAACATCACACCGAAGACTTCGCGCGCGCGACCGTGGTGTGGCGCGACGAGACCGGCCGCACTCTGCTCACCGAGACCAGTTCCTCGTGGTGCTACGTCGGCGCCGGCCTGCGTCACAACTTCGCGCTACTCGGCCCCGAGTACTCGCTCGACGTGGACATGGCCGACACCGGCGTGCGCGTCTTCTTCTCGCGCAACGTGACCGGCGCGGCCGGCGAAGACCTCGTCGAGAAGCAGAACGCCGAGCAAGGCCTGATGCCGATCTCCCCCAACGAGCCCGCGCACTACGGCTACTCCGGCGAGAACCGCCACTTCACACGCGCCTTCGCCCGCGGCGAAACGCCCGAGCTCACCGCCCACGACGGCGTCGAAGTCATGCGCATCCTGATGGCGGCCTACAAGTCCGCCGCCGAGCACCGCTCCGTCGATCCCGCCGATCCTGCGCTCGAGAGCTACCGTCCGGGCAGTTCTTTCTAATACGGTGTCGCACACCACGGGTGGAAATCTTCCCCCGGGAGGAACCGGCATCGCTCGCATCCGGTTTCTCGCGCCATGTGCGGTACTCCCGCAGGTGGGAATCAACCCGTGGTGTGCGACACCGTATTCGGGGCGGCTGCTAGGCTGGCGCTCCGACCATGAGTTCCTCCCGCCGCCGCTTCTTGAAGACCACTGCTGCCGCTGGCGCTGCCGCGGCGCTCTCCCCTTCGGCCCTGCCGGCCGCCGCGTACCGACGCGTGATGGGCTCGGCCGAACGCGTGCGCATCGGCGTGATCGGGCCGGGCGGCATGGGCTCGGGTCACGTTGGTTCCTTCTCCGGCTTCCACAAAGACGGCTGGTTCCCGGTGGATCTGGTCGCGCTCTCCGACGTCGCGATTCCGCACATGGAGCGCGCCAAGAAGATGGCTGACGAACGCCAGAACGGCGTCAAGATCGCACTGCATCAGGACTACCGCCGCCTACTCGACATGAAGGACGTCGACGGCGTGGTCAACGCCACGCCCGAGCACTGGCACTGCCAGATCGGCATCGACGCGATCCAGGCCGGCAAGGACGTCTACGGCGAGAAACCTTTCACTCTTACGATCGAGGAAGGATTCAAGGTCAAGGCCGCGGTGGACGCAAGCAAGCAGATCTTCCAGGTCGGCACCCAGAAGATGGCGCTGTCCAAGTACCGCGCCGCGCGCGAAATGGTGAAGGCGGGCAAGATCGGCAAGCCGCTGTGGTCGCAGACCGGCTACTGCCGCAACACGCCGACCGGCGAGTGGAACTATTACGGGATCGAGAAGGATCTCAAGCCCGGCGTCAACCTCGACTGGAAGATGTGGTGCGGCCCGAAGGGCGACCGCCCGTGGGATCCGCTCATCTACCACCGCTGGCGCCGCTACAAGGATTTCTCGACCGGCATCATCGGCGACCTGCTCGTCCACGAGATGACGCCGTTGATGTACGCGCTGGATTCCGACTACCCGGTGCGCGTGCACTGCGCCGGCTCGCACATGATCGACCTGGAGATGGAGAACCACGACCAGGTGCTGATCACCGCGCAGTTCCCTGACGGCCACACCATGCTGGTCGCCGGCAACACCAACAACGAGCAATCCTTCACCAACATGATCCGTGGCCAAAAAGGCACGATCTACTTGGGCGGCAAGGATGCCGAGTTGCGCCCCGAGCGCCCCTTCGCCGACGAGATCGAGTCCGAGAAGTCGGACCTGCCCGACGTCGCCGACCAGGACATGCTGCGGCTGAACTGGCTCGAGTGCATCAAGTCGCGCGAGCCGAACTTCAGCCAGGTCGAGTTCGCCACCAAGATGATGGTGGTGGTGGATCTCGCCACGCGCAGCGCCTGGGACGGTCGCGCCTACGCCTTCGATCCGGACACCCGCAAGATCGCGTCAGCCTAGCCGTCGAGCGGCAGACGCAGGACAACGGCGGGCGGCGGTACGTCGTCCGCCGTCAGCCCCCAAGGCGCGTTGGCGACGTAGTAGAAATCATTCCCTACGACGACGCCCAGCGTGGGCTCGCCGTACTCGGGGTGCGCGCGCTCGAGTACCACGACCTTCGTGATCCTCTCGCGCCGCTCGTCGAGGCAGAAGCGCAGCACGCGATGCACTCCGATGCCGTTCTGGATGGCGATCAAGTCGTCGCCGTAGCGCGCCAGTCCGTCGATGCCGAGCAGGCAGGCATCCGCCGGCGCCTTCAGCGCGCGCAACTTCTCCGGCTCGTCGAGAGGGAAGGCGAAGATGCCCGCCGAGTAGTCCGCCAACACGATCAGCGGCTCCTCGCCTGCAAAGCACACGATCCCCTGCGGATTCGGTAGAACTCCGCTCGGAATCAGCACTCGCGGCTCGGCGCTCCAACGATCCCCCCACGGCGGTCCTCGCCGCTCTGGATCGAACAGAACGAGATTGTTGAGCGGATCCGTGAGCACACAGTCGCAGCCGTCGCCGGTCATGGCGAGGTCACCAAGCAGGGCGCCTGCGATTTCCTGGTTATGCTCGATCGTTGCCTCACGGTCGAGAGTTAAGTGTCGCGGATTACGGACTCTTCGCTTCCCGTAGGCGCCCCCGGTCGCCACGTGCAGGTGATCATCGTGCCAGACCATTCCATAGCAGCCGAAGGTCATCCAAGGTTTGAGCGTCGAGAACGACTCGGTGACCCACTCCTCCCCTACCTGGTGGACTCGCGCAATTTGGCAGTAGCCGAAGGAGGAGAGATAGAAGTCGCCGGTCTTTGGATCGTGCGCGATGCCTTCGGCGTACAGGTACAATTCTTCGGGCAGCGAAGCTCGGAAAGCAACCTCACTGCGAACCAGCGGTGCGGCGTTCGTCTCCATCTGCGCGAGGAGCTTGACGAAGGCATCGTCATCGCGGAGTGACGCGAGCGCCTCGTCCTCGCCGAGTTCGAAAGCAAAGCCCATCGCGGCGGCGCGGCGGAGCGCGGTGAGCGCTTCTTCCTTCTCCCCGGTGTAGGCGGCGGCGCGCGCCTGCTGCAGGAGCAGCCCGCCGTGCATTGGCCGCAGTTCGGCGGCAGAGCGGAAGAACTCGAGAGCGGCCTTCGTTTGGCCGGCGTCCCAGGCCTGCTGGGCTTCTTCCGCCAGTTGTCGTGACTGGGCGACGGCCAGCGCCGGTTGGAGCATCCCGTCCGGGATGGCGACGGGCTCCTGGAACGCCAGGGCGAGCAGGAGAAGCACTCTCGCAGCATAGGGAGAGACGGCTGGTGCCCCACTAGACATTGAGAATGCGTCTCATTATCATCTGCGCCGCATGATCTCCACCCTTCTCCTCATGGCCTGCGCGGCGCTGCCGGCGCAGAACGCTTCCACCGGACAGGCCGAGCTCGACGCTGGCCCTCTGAGCTCCTTCGGCAGCGCCGAACTGCGCCTGCGTAGCACCGAGATCGGCGCGCCGGCGCGCATCCTGCTCGGCCGGCCTTCACTGCGCCTGCTCGCGCCGCCGAACGGCGTGCTCTACGTGACGCCGGGCTCCGCCTACGCCAGCTTCAGCGGCACGATCGCCGCCGACGGACTCTTCGAGATCTCCGCTCCTCTGCCGGACCTCTCCGCTTTTGCCGGCGCCACCGTGATCGCGCAGGGCGGACTGCGCGCCGCCTCCGGCGCCGTGCTCCTCTCCGCCCCGCGCGCGCTGACACCCGACGCCGCGTCGAGCGCCGGCTTCGACGACCTCAGCACCACGCTTCCCGCCTCCAACTTCCAGGAGAGCGGCATCCCCGTCGCCGTGGACTTCGATCGCGACGGCCTCACCGACTTGGTCGCCACCGGCGCGACCGGATTGCGCTTCTACCGCAACACCGGCGCCGGCCTCGTGGACGAAACCGCAACCCGCATCCCAGCCCTCGACAACCCCGAGTGCTACGGCGTGCTCGCCGCCGACTTCAACGCCGACGGCTTCGAAGATCTGGCGGTGTGGACGCGCTTCGACAACGGCGCTGCGCTTCCTTCCGCAATCCTTCATAACGACGGCGCGGGCTCCTTCGGCGCCGCCGCCGGCATCACGCTGCTGCCGATCACTCTGGCCGGCGTCAGTGACTTGGCCGTGGGTGACGTCGACGGCGACGGCGACCTCGATCTGCTTGCCTGCGACGGCGCGCAGCACAACCCCTCGACCGGTCCGCAGGTGCTCGCACTGCTGCGCGATCAGGGCGGGCTGCAGGGTGGCACTCCCGGAACCTACGCGGAAGACGCTGCCTTCAAGAACGCCGCCTTCAACGTGGACTTCGGCTCCGCCACCTCGGTCGCGCTCGGCGACTGCGATAACGACGGCGACCTCGACCTCGCGGTTGCGCGCACCTCGGGCGGTAACGGCGTGCCGAACCTTCTCGTCCTCAATGACGGCGTCGGCGTCTTCAGTGACGTCTCCGCCGCGCAACTGCCCTTCTTCCTCGACAAGTCGTCCGACGCGCGCTTCGCCGACCTCGACGGCGACGGCTACCTCGACCTGCTGTTCATGAACAGTCACGTCTCGGTGAGTCCCGCCGACTCCGGCGACGTGCTCTACAACCTCGGCGCCGCCAACCCCGGCGTCTACGTGGACGGAGCCGCGCGTTTCCCGGATCAGTTCATCGAAGACCTGATGATCCGGCTCTATTCGCTCGTCGCCGACGTCGACGCCGACGGCGATCTCGACGTGTTGATCCAGCCGCACGAGTTCTTCGGCAGTTCGCGCCCCTTCGTCGGCTTCCCGGCGCTGTTCCTGAACCAAGGCGGCGTCCAAGGTGGAACGCGCGGCGAATTCGTTCAGGATTCCGCCTTCTTCCGCCTCGCCGGCTTGCCGTGGGCGACCTTCATCAGCAGCGGCGCTGCATTCCTCGACCTGGACGGCGACGCCGATCTGGATCTCTACGTCGGCAGCAAGGGCGGCATCGTCAACGCAGCAGCCAACGGCGATTGGCTGCTGCGCAACGACTTGTTCTAGTCCGCGATCAGTCCTCGATGTGGAGTGCGTTGATGTCCGCGCCACCCGGAATGCCCACCGCACTCCCGTCGAGATACAGATCGAAACTCCCGGAGGTGCTGGCGCCGAGCGCCGTTGGCGTGAAGCGCAGCACGTCCTCGTCGGCGCCGCTCGCGCCGGTCACGGCGAAGTTGCCGAGCGTCGAGAGGTAGAGGCGTCCGGAGGAGTCGAGGTGGAAGGCGTCCACGTCTTCACTGGATGAAGTCGAGAGTCCCACGTCGCTGCCGTCGAAGTACCAGGAGAAACTTCCTGCCGTCGCTGCGCCGAGGCTCGTCGCCGTGAAGCGAATCAGGTCCTCGTCCTGCACGCCGCTGATGCCGGTCGCGCTCGCGCTGCTGGTGACGGAGAGAATCAGGTTCCCGCCCGCATCAGTGCCGACGCAGTCCACGTCTTCCCCGTTGCTCGTCAGTCCGACGTCACTGGCGTCGAAGTAGAAGCTCCAAATGCCAGCGGTGTTCGGTCCGAGCGAGGAAGGCGTGAAGCGCACGATGTCGCTGTCGTCCGCCGTCGTGCCGCTCGGCGCGCCTTGCAGGCCCGCGATCGAGAAGGAAGCGGTCAGCGAGAACAGCAGGTCGCCGTCGGGAAGCACCGTGAAGCCGTCGATCGTCGCGGAACTCAGACCGACGTCACTGCCGTCGAAGTATTGCGTGAAGCCTCCGCTCGACGGTTCGTACGCCACGACGTCTTCATTCTGCATGGAGGCCAGGCCGGAATAGGACTGGGATCCAAGCGAGGAGAACAACACGCGGGGCTGGCCGCCCACAGCGCTGATCGTGGCGGTCGCAGTATCCGCATCGTTCAACTGGCCATCGCTCACCGTCAAGGTGACCGTGTACACGTTGGCTGATGCGTAAGCGTGGTTGACGATCATTCCGTTCGCCGTCGGCGAGCCGTCGCCGAAGTTCCACGAGTACGTGAGCGGATCATTGTCCGGATCACTCGACCCGCTGCCGTTGAAGCTCAGCGATTGCCCGACGTTGCCGGCCTGGTCTGCTCCGGCGTTCGCCACCGGCGCCTGGTTGCCGCCGCCGCCCTGCACCGCGTTCACCGCCGCAGTGAAGTCCACGCGCCCGTGGTTGTCCCAATTGGCGCCGCCGTTCGGCGCATCGTTGGGATCGTCCGGCATGTCGTTCGCCGTGTTCTGGATGATGCTCTCGACGTCGTCGTTGGTGATCGTCGCGCTGAGGTCGCGGGCGCGGCTGATCACCAACGCGGCGAGTCCCGCCACCAAGGGTCCGCTGAAGGAAGTGCCGCTGGAGAGTTGGTAGTTCGGCGTGCCCGGACTGCCGTTGGCGACCGAGTTCACGCCCGCGCCGACGACCAGCGCGCCCGGCGCCACCACGTCCACCGCGGCGGTGCCGTATTGCGAGAAGGACGCGCGCCCGTCGATGTCTCCGCTGCCGCCGCCGTACACCGAACCCGAATCGCCCGCACCCACCGAGATCACGTGCGCGTAACTGGCCGGGTACTGCGCGGACGAAGAGTTTCCGTTGCCGGCGCTCGCCACCTGCACGCAACCCTGACCCCAAGCGTCGTTCGTGGCGCTCTGCACCGTTGAGGAGAAGCCGCCGCCGAAGGACATGTTGATCACGTCGGCGCCGTTGTTGGCTGCGTAGGTGATGCCGTCCGCGATGTCGCTGGTGTACGCGCCGCCATCGTCGGTGAAGATCTTCGCCGACATTAACTTGCAGTTCCAAGCCGCTCCGGCCAGGCCGGTGCCGTTGTTGCCGACTGCGCCCGCGCAGGAAGCGCTGAAGGTGCCGTGGAAGGTATTGCTGTCGGCGCCGCCGTAGTGGTCGTTGTCGAGGCCGTCGCCGAGATCCGGGTTCGGATCGTTGTCGTTCCAATAGAAGTCCCAGCCGTTGACGTCGTCCACGAAACCATTGCCGTCGTCGTCCTGATTGTTGTTGGGGATCTCACCCGGATTGCTCCAGATGTTCGCGGCCAGATCCGGGTGATCGAGATCGATCCCGCTGTCCACGATCGCGATCACCACGTCGGAGCGCCCCGTGGTGATGTCCCATGCCGCCTCAGCGTTCAGGTTTCGATCGGCGCCGATGCCGTCGAAGTACCACTTCTGCAGATCCGTGGCGACGCCCGCGTAATTGTCATAAAAACCGTCGTTCGGAACGCCTTCGAGGTACCAAATCCAGTTCGGTTCCACGTACTCAACGCCCGGACGATTGCGCAAGCCGCGCAAGGCGTCCGCAACCGCAACACCCTCTGCCAAGCGATAGCGGTGCACGCCAAGCCACGGGTTGAAGGAAATCCGCGCCAAGCCGTAGGCCGATTCCATCGTCTGCACAAAAGCCGCGCCGGGCGCGGCGCCGCCATTCCATCTCACCAACAATTCGCCGTCCGCAAAGCTCGGGCGCGCGTCGTCTGTCGGAGTGCCAGCGCCGCCGGGCGCGCTCGGGCGAATGCTGAGTTCCTGGGCCGAGAGACTCGACGCGGCCAGCGCGAGCGAGAGGATCCAAGCGCCAGCGAACGCGCGGCGCAAGAGCGGGGGGGGTCGAGTTCATGGAGTGATCAGGAGGGGCCGAGGCGCGGAGGGGGACGCAAACTTCGGCTACCCATCGCTTCTACTGCCTACCGCGGCATTCCGGCAAGCCATAATCTGTCCCATGACCGCGCCGGACTCTGGTTGGCTCGAAGGTGCTTGGCGCGGCCAGCACCTGGACTGCTGTCGCGCCGGCCGTCCCGAAGGGCTCGATCTGGTCCTGCTCGGTGATTCGTTGATCCAAGGCTGGGGAGGTCCTGACCGACGCATCGAGGCCGCGGGCGAGGTCCACTGGGCGCGGTTCTTCGGCGCGCGGCGCGCGGGCAACCTCGGCGTTGCCGGAGACCGGATTCGGCACCTGGCATGGCGCATCGAGCACGGCGCGCTGGATGGCCTCGCGCCGCGGGAGTTGGTGCTGCTGATCGGCACCAACGATCTCGAGGACGGAATGGCTCCCGAGGATCTCGTCGAAGCCTTGTTCGCACTCGCTCGAGACATCCTCGAACGTCTCCCGCGCACAAACGTGCTCCTGCACGCTCCATTGCCGCGCGGCACGTCGCTAGACGATCCCTTGCGCCGTGCCGTCGCCGCCACGAAGCCTTTGCTTGCGGGCCGCATCGCAGAGTTGGGCGCGCGCGCGCGATTCGTGGATCTCACGCCCAGCTTCCTCAAGGAAGACGGCTCACTCGCCACGGAGCTCTACGACGAAGATGCGCTCCACCTCAACGCGGCCGGATACGAGGCGTGGGGCCAGGCGCTCGAGCCCTGTCTCGCAGCTCCGCATCCCTCCTTCGCGGACGGAGTCCCGCGCTCGCTCGAGCGCGCCTGGATCCAAGCCGAGCGCACCGCAGGTCTGATCGCCTCTGGCATCGTCGCGCTGGGTACGGCGGTTGCGCTCGCCGTCTGCACGTTCCTCGAGATCTTGTACGAGCCTCTGTCATGGATTCTCGCGCTGGCCTGGATCGTGCTCGCTCCGACCTTGCTTTGGATCACCGCGCGTTGGCCGCACTGGGAATACCCGCGCACCGGCTACCGCGTGCTCCCTGATCGCATCGAAGCCTGGCGTGGCCTGATCATGCGCCGCGCGTGGTCGATTCCCTGCGCGCGCGTGCAGTTCACCGACGTCAGCCAAGGCCCGCTGCAGCGCAAGCACGGCATCGCCACGCTGCAGATCCACACCGCAGGCACCGCAAGCAGCGAGGTCTCCGTGCCTGGGTTGCCGCACGCACTGGCGCTCGAAATTCGTGATTGGCTCGTGAACCGTACCGCCGATGACGCCGTCTGACCCCGCGCTCGCTGGCGGCCGCCTGCATCCGTCCACGCTGCTCTTCCGCATCATCCGCCACGTGCGCGCCTTGCTAGTGCCCGCGCTGCTGGTGCTGGTGTTCGCGCAAGGCGATCGTTGGCAACTCTGGCTCGGGGTGCTCTTCGTGCCGACGGTGCTCTTCGACGTCTTTCAATACTTCACTCTGCGGTGGCGCTACGAGCGGGATGAGTTGGTGATCCAGCAGGGCCTGATCTTTCGTCAAGTACGCCACATTCCTTACGCGCGTGTGCAGAACGTCGACCTCAAGCAAGGTCCGCTGCACCGGCTCGCGCGCGTCGCCGAAGTGAGGATCGAAGCCGCAGGCGGCGGCGCGGCCGACGCGGTACTGCGCGTGATCGGCCTGGATCAGTACGAAGAATTGCGCGCGCGCATCTTCGCTGGGCGTACGGAGGCGCGAACCGCGCCGCAGGCCGGGCAGCCGCCCCCGGTGCCCTTGCGCACGGAGCCCGTGCTACGGCTCCGCGCCGCCGATCTACTCGTGCTCGCGCTGAATCCCGGCCGCGCGCTCGCGCTGATCGCCATCGGCTGGGGGTTCGCCTGGGAGATCGACCTGTTCGATCGCATTCATTTCGGCGATCGGATCGAGGACTGGTTCGCAGCCGAGAGCGGCACTGCGTCCGCGGTGCAGGTTGGTGCCGCGCTCGTCTCGATCGCGCTCGTCGTTTACCTGCTCTCCGCGATCGCCGCCTTCCTCGCCTTCTGGGACTTCCAGCTCGACCAAGAGGGTGAGGTCTTCCGTATCCGTCGTGGCTTGTTGACGCGCCAAGTCGCAAGCATCCCGCGGCGCCGGATTCAGGTGCTCACGGTGCGGCGTTCCTTGCTGCACCGCTGGCTCGGACGCGCGCGCGTGTTGGTGGGAACGGCGGGCGGCGACACCGGCGAAGCCAACAAAGGGGCGGACGGCGGAGCGCACTTCGCGCCGATCTTGCGGGAAAGCCAATTACGGGAATTGCTTGCGCGCGTGCGCCCCGGGCTCGTGCTCGACGAACAAGAGTGGCGTCCTCTTGGAGCGCGCGCAGGCCGACGAATGCTGATCAAGCCGCTGCTCATCCGAGCAGTGGTGATCGCGGCCTTGATTTGGGGCTTCGGTCTCCTCGGCGCGGCCATCGGCGGCGGCTTGCTGCTGATCACTCTCTTCATGACGCACATGCAGTGGCGCGTTTCGCGTTGGGCGCGCCCGAGTTGGGGCTTCGTCTGGCGCAGCGGCGCGCTCAGTCACTCGGTCAGCGCGACCTTCGACGACAAGTTGCAAGCCGTCATGCTCGACGAGACTCCCTTCGACCGGCGTCACGCCCATGCCACGCTGCGTCTCGACACCGCGGGCGGAGCGAAGACCGGTCACGCGCTCACGGTGCCGTATCTCCCACGCGCGCTCGCGCAGGAGTTGCGCACTGAACTCACCGGCGCGGCGGCGGCGACTCGTTTCCGCTGGTAGCGATCAGAGCGGCCCGCGCGTCTTCGTGGTCCATTCCACGAAAACGGCGGCCTCAGCCGGATCATGCGGAGTGCCATCGGGCTCCAACAAGTCGTGGAACCAGCGCTCCGGAACCGGCGCGTTCTCCGCCGAGCCCCACGGGAACACCGTGTTGCTGCGTCCGCGCACCAATCCCCAGTTGAAGGCGCCGACGCCCTCTCGAGCGAAAACCGGCAAGCACGCGGCCACTTCGCTATGACCGCGGCGCAACCACTCGGTGCACACCAGCGGGCGGCCGCGCAACTTCAAGCCTTGGATCTGTGCGCGCAGCGGGTCGGCGCCGTCGTAATTGTGAAAGCTGATGACGTCGCTGGCGCCGATTTGGAATTCATTGAGAGCTTGGAAGTCCGCGCCGCCCGACCACACGCCGGCGGTGAGGGGCTGAATCGGTCCGGACGCGCGCGCCCATGAGAAGGCCGCGCGCAGAAGCGGCAGTGAGCGCGCGCCCATGCCGCTGTTGCCGGGTTCGTTGTACAGATCCCACATCAGCACACGCGGATCTTGGCCAAAGCGGCCGACCACGGCGCGCACGTAGTCCTCAAGTCCAAGCCATGCCTGCGGATCCAGTGTCGGCTTGGAGCCGGGACTGCGCAGCCAGCGGGAGTTGTGAATGCCCGCGCTCGGTTCCGCCTGCGGACCGATCTTGGGATCGTCGTTCCAACAATCGTCGAACAACACCAGAACCGGGCGGATGCCTCGATCGTGCGCGGCGTCGAGGAAGGAATCCACTCGCGCGAGGAAGCCTTCCGGGTCCTGCTTCCAGGCCAGATCGTGCAAGTAGGTGCGCACGCTGTTCATGCCGAGCTCGGAAGCCCATCCGAGTTCTCGTCGGATCGTGAGCAGGTCGAAGGTGTCGGCCTGCCACATCTCGAGTTGGTTGCTCGCAGTACTGGGAATGAAATTGCATCCGACGATCCAGGGCTGCTCCGCGTACCACGCGGCGGCGCGCTCCGCGCTCCAGCGCAGATGCTCATCCGCGGGCACTTGTGGAGCCCCGGTGTCGAGCGCCACTTTCCAGCGGCCGGCGGAGTCGCGGCGCCAAAGGGTCAGGTAGGCGCCGCTGGCCACTTCCTGACCCTGCACGAGGAAATGCCATTCGCCGCGCGTGATGCCTTCGCGTCCGTCTGCAAACACCGCCGCGTGCAGCGGTTCCCAGAAGAGGCGCGCTGAGGGATCTGCGAATAGCTTCGCGTCGGCGTTGAGGATTGCGTCACGCCCTTGCGCGATCTCTCCGAAGAGATCCACCCGCATTCCGTCCTCCGCGTAGGCGCTCACCCAAGCTTCAAGACCATGCTCGCCGACGTCGATGCAGTAGGCGCGATCGGCGGCGCGAAGCTCTTCGAGTGCGTCGGCGGCGGGCGGCAGCGGCGCCGGGTTGGAGCAGGCGGCGGCGAAGAGGAGCAGTGCGGCGATGCGACGCATCGCGCCCATGCTACGCGCGTTGTGGACCTTTCTTTGCGGAGCGCCGTAGCGGCGCAGGCTCTTGGTGCCCGGTCAGGGTTCCGATCAGACCGGCGCAGATGCACAGCAGCATGACCAAGGGCGGCCGATGTTCAACGGCGCCGCTGAGCAAGCCGGAGATGAACAGCACCGCCGCGCCGGCGCACAAACCATAAGGGTGACTCGCGGCAGCACGACGCCGAACCAAACTGGCGAGACCGGCGCCGAGCGCGAACAGCGCTCCGATCGGGATCGCCAAGAAGGCGGACATGTAAGGAAACATCGCGACGCCGAAGCCCCTGCCCATGCCCTCATCGGGCGGCGTGGAATCCACAATGGCCCCCCACAGCACCAATCCCACGCTCGTGACGATTCCGAAGGCGAAAGGCTGACTTCCACGCCGCGTGCCCAGGCTCTCGCGCCGCTCGGTCTTCGCGTGCGCGGGGCGACTCCGTACCGGCTGCGCCAAGATCAAGGTCAGCCCCGCGCAGGCGGAGAGCGCGCTTCCCATGACGAACAGAGTCTCCCATGCCGCGACGCTTGCCAGCAGTACGACCGCGACGCCGGCTGCGGCGCCAGCCATCAGGCATGGGCGTCGTTCCAGTGCGGCGCGGCTTCGGCCGAGCAGAAGCAGCACGACGAGAAAGTAGGAAGCCGCGATGAAGCAGAGCGTGAGGAGGTAGGCCGTGAGCGCCGTGATCTCGAAGAACCACCCGTGTGGTGTCGCCGGCCAGCGCCTGCCGTCCGTTGAACGCGCCCACACCACCAGAGCTGCGGCGGGAGGCAGTCCGCCGAGCACGAACCATCCCGCAGCGCGGAAAGCGGCGTGCCAGGGCGAACTCGTTCTCATCCGTTCCCAAGATAACCCGCGAAGCCGAAGTCCGATGCTAGGAGCGTCGGCGGTAGCGCTTGAAGCGCGGCGGCATCTTCTCGGGAGCTTCTGGTCCGATCATGGTTCCGATCGCGCCGGCTGCCAGGGCGAAGTAGCACAACGCCACGACCAGCAGATTGCCCACCGGGCGCACGAACTCGGCCACGAATGTGCAGAGGACGCCGGCCATGGCGCCGTAGGGAGCGGCGGCCGTGGCGCCCCGCCGAATCAGCCCGATCAGGGCACCGCCGAGCGCGAACAGCGCGCCGAACAATACTCCAATCATGGCGAGTTTGATCGGAATCGTCGGCAAGAACTCCGCGAGATCAGAGAAGCGGCCCTCCGGAGAAGCCCGCATGAGATGCCTCGTGAGCCAAATCACGATCGCGCTGCAGGCGCTCGCGAGACCGAAAGCAAAAGGCTGGCTACTGCGGCGGCTGGAGTAGCTTTCGAGTGCCGGGCGCTTCCGACGACGCGCCGGCCGCTCCGGCTTGTGCGACGCCAGCGTGAGCAGAACCATGGCGGAAGCCATCGCCAAACCGCAACTGAGGGCGCTCCACCAGGCCTCGTCGATGACGGGCGCAAACAGCAGAGCGAACAGGCCGGTGCCGGCACCGGCGACCAACGACGGGATTCGCGCGGGGCACACGCGGCGCCGACCCAACAACAGCAAGCTGCCGAGAAAGTAGCTCGCCGAGGTCAAGAATCCGAGCAGGGCCCACTCCAGAGCGTGCGCGATGCGGAAGATCTGGCCGACGAGACCCTCCGGCCATCGGATCACGCTGTCGAACTCGGTTCCCATGGCAACGGTGACCGCCGCCGGCAACCAGCCGCCGAGTAAGAACCATCCGGCCGCGCCGAAAGCCGGGTGCCAAGCAGAAGAAGTGCGCAACCTTTCCCAGAATAACCTAGGACGCGCGGCGCGGCGCGAGCAGGGTGCCCAAGAGTCCGGAGAGGAAGGGCAGCAAAAGCGCCAGCCAGCCCTGCGCAATGAAGTGTTCGACGCCTGGCCAGAGATCCCAGGCCAGCAACAAGCAGAGCGTGGCGGAGATCAGCCCATAGGGGACCGGCGGCGCGGCGCCGGGACGCAGGAGGCTGCCGAGTAGGTCGCCGGCGAAGAACAACAAGCCGAGCCCGGCCGCGAACGCCGCGCCGATCACGAGAAAACTCGGCAGGCCGAGCAGCAACGCGCTGGATGCGAAGCCCGCCATGCCTTCGAGCCCTTCCGAACCCAGAGCCTCCCACAACTGATGAAGCGCGAGCACCGTGAGCAATCCGTAGCCGCCAACCACGCCGAAAGCAGCCGCTTCGTCTCCGCGGCGCCTTGGACTGGGTGCAGGAGCACGATGTGGGAAAAAGAGCGGCAACAGGTCGGCGGCGATGGCGGCTCCGAGGCCGAGTACGAGCGCGAGCACGGCCTCATCCAAACGCGCCGAGCGCAAAGCCCAGACCGTGGCGTGCAGCAGGAAACCGGGCAGCGCGCTGGCCCAAAACAAGGGGGCGGATTCAATCCGCGCGCGGTGGCGCCAGAGTTGCGCAAGCGTTCCGTACAGCAGCGCGGGAGCGCCGCAGAGCAGGACAGCAGTCGCAGCCGTGAGGGCAATGCGCCATGCCAATCCATGTTCCCCGCCCACCCCGCCGGGAAGTCGCGGCGTTGCAAGCCAGAGTCCGAGCAGCGACGCCGGCAAGGAGCCGAGCAGAAACGCCGCGCCGGCGCGCACCGAAGGCAGCCATGAGGAAGCCATTCTCACCGGCCTTCAAGATAGCCGGAGTGGAGCGGCGGTTCGACCGCGTAGGCTGAAGTCCTTGCAGCTCCTCCTCCTCATGTTGGCCCTCTCTGCCGTCGGGCAAGAACCGGCTCCTGAATCCGGGCTGCATGCATGGCATGCTCCCGGTCCACTGGTGGGTGGACACGTGTTCCCCCACCTCACCGTGCGCGCAGACGGCGTCGGCAGCGACAGCGAGGCCGGCATCGGCGCGATGATTCCGTGGGCGAATCGGCTGTGGGCCGTGGGATACGTGGCGCACGCGCGCGGCGCGGGCATCGGCCTCTATGAAGTGCGCGACGATTTCTCTTGGCGCCTGCATCCGGAATCCCGCACCGGCACCTACGCCAACCGTTTGGTGCATTGGAAGTCGCAGCAAGTCTTCATCGGACCGCACGCGATCGATGCCCAAGGGAAAGTGCGCACGATCGAGGCGCTCGTGAAGCATCGCCTGACGGCGACTGCGAGCCATCTGAGGGATCCGGACCTGCTTTACTTCCTCACCATGGAGGGGCTGCTGTTTGAGGTTCACTCGCGCACGCTGGAAGTCCGCCAGATCGCCGATCTCGTGAAGGAACTCGCGCTGCCCTCCGACGCCTACGTTCACTTCAAGAGTGCGCACACCGCGCAAGGCCGCCTCGTGGTCGCCAACAACAGTTACGACGAGAAGGAATATGAAGGGCAGCGTAACGCCGGACGCCTAGCGGAGTGGCGCGGCAGCGGAGATTGGCTGATCCTCGAGGACAATCCCTTCGTCGAAGTCGGCGGCAAGCAGAACCTCGGTGCGGGTGCGACCTTCGGCAACACGATCTACGCACTTGGGTGGGATCGCGCCTCCCCAATCCTGCGCGTGCTGCACGAAGGCGAGTGGACGCGGTACCGGCTTCCGCGCGGCAGCCACTCCTTCGACCACACTTGGAACACCGAATGGATGCGCATCCGCGAAGTGCAGACCGAGCGGTACTTGCTGGACTCCTTCGGCATTTTCTATGACCTTCCGGCCTTGATCTACAGTGATCACGTATGGGGCGTGCGACCGATTGCTTCGCATCTGCGCATCGTGCCGGACTTCTGCCACTGGCGCGGACTCTTGGTGCTGGCCGGCGATCAGACCGACAGCGCGGTGGGGCAACCGCAGTCCGGATTCTGGTTTGGAAGCGTGGATGACCTCACGGCCTTCGGCGCGCCGACGGGTTGGGGTGCGGTGTGGCGCGACGACCTGGTGCGCGCCGGCGTTCCGAGCGACCCGTTCCTCATGACCGGCTTCCGCGATAAGGGTCTGCACCTCTGGCACGACTCCAGTCAGCTCGTCAACTTCGTGGTCGAAGTGGATCCACTCGGTGACGGACGCTGGCGGACCTACCGCAGTTTCCCGGTCAAGCCCGGCGGCTACGAGCACCACGAGTTCCCCAGTGGATTCTCCGCGCATTGGGTTCGAGTCACGACCGACGTGAACTGCAAGGCCACCGCGCACTTCATCTATTCGTGATCCGGCTCGCCGCCGAGGCGATGCGCACTCGCTTCGAGTGCGTGCTGCACGGCAGCGATGAGCGCATGCTGCGCGCCGCCGGCGAGGCGGCGCTCGCCGAGGTGCAGGCGACGGAACGCTGCCTCTCGCGATTCCTTCCGGATTCTGAGCTCGCGCGCCTGCATCGAGAGGCGCTCACGGATTGGTGCGGCGTGTCCGTGCCCCTATGGGAGACTTTGGAGCGCTGCCGCGACCTGCACGAAGCCACCGGCGGCGCCTTCGATCCCGCAGCAGCAACGCCGCCAGGATTCACCGCGGTGGCGCTCGATCCGGAGCGGCGCGCAATTCGCTTGACCGACGCGAACCTGCGGCTGGACTTCGGCGGCATCGGCAAGGGCGTCGCGCTTGATCGCGCCGCAGTAGTACTGCGTGAAGCCGGCGTGCGCTGCGCGCTGCTGCACGGCGGCACCAGCAGCATCCTTGCGATCGGCGCACCGGAGGAAGTCGAAGCCTGGCGCATCGAAATCGCCGATCCCGATGACGCCGCACGATCGCTGGCGAGCGTGGAACTACGCGACGCTGCTCTCGGCGTTTCTACCCATGCGCGCGCGCTCGATCCTCGCAGCGGCGCGCTCAGCACCGGCCCGACGCGCCTCGCCGTCGCGCGCGCGCGCAGCGCAGCCGATGCCGACGCATGGGCGACCGCCCTGCTGCTGCTCGGCACGGCACCGGTAGAATTCCGCATCGTCGGATGAAGGATCTCCCCCGCCGCGACTTCCTGTTCCAAGCCGCTGGCAGCCTCGCGGCCGTCGCGCTGACGCCGGACCTGCTCGCGCTGCGCGGCCGCTCCAGGTTTTTATCGCGCGATGCGAAGCTCGGTGTCGCAGTCGTCGGCACGGGTGATCGCGGGCGCGAGGTGCTCGACGCGCTCGCCACCCTCGATGCCGCGCACATCGTCGCGATCTGCGACGAAGATCCGGGCCGCCTCAAGGGCGGCGAGCGGCGGGCGCCCGACGCACAGGCCTTCACCTCCGTCGCGGAGATGCTCGACAACGCCTTCGGCCTGCAGGCGGTGATCGTCTGCACGCCCACTCACCGGCACCTCGAAGTCGCGAGCGCGGTGCTCGATTCGGGGCGCCATCTCTACTGCGAGACTCCGCTCGCCCACACGGTCGAAGCGGCGCGTGCGCTCGCAGCG
>JAQBVK010000251.1 GCA_027623585.1 Planctomycetota bacterium | reverse complement strand
TATCAGCCCTATCTCGACGCGTCGGGCGTGCAGCATCGCGGCACCAACGACGGCGAGAAATTCAGCGCCGCGCCGTCAACATCGTCTTGCGCGTGAGTGGCGATGCTCCGCTCGCCAATGATCTAGGATCCTGTTCACTGCGCGCGAGCATTTTGGAACCGGAAGGGACTCCACAGATCCTTGCGATGCTTGGACAGCAGAAGGAGTACTTGGACGTGGGGGGTGATCGTTCGGCCGCTTTTCATCTGACTCGCACCGGAACACTGGTGGTCGAATGGCTCGTTCCGACCACGCAAGAGCGCGATGGAGTCTTGCACAGTTTCAAGCGCTTGCAGCCCTGCGTCAGCATTCCAGTCGGTCCCGGTGACGACGGGCGGGTCATCGAGATTCCGCCGCCCCAGTTCGACTAGAAACGGCTGAGATCGCGACCGAACAACGCCGCCTTGATCCAGTCGAAGAGCACTTTGGCCTTGTTCGGCAGGCTGACGAGTTTGGTGAGATAAACCGAACGCCAGAAGATCCACGCGCCGCGGCCGCTCCATTGAGAATGCGGAAGGTCGGCGAGCGCGCGGCCGCCGCCGACGTAAGCGAGCATGCCGACCGGGCGGAATCGGAACGGCTTCGCCGCGCGCCCGCGCGCGCGATCGCGCAGCTGCTTGGCGAGGTACTTGCCTTGGGTTTGCGCCACTTGCGCCGTCGCCGGCAACGGCGGGTCGCCGAAGGCGGCGCAATCTCCGAGCGCGAACACGTCTTCGCGGCCTCGGACTCGCAGGCGGTCATCGACTCCGATGCGGCCCTTCTCGATCGGAAGCCCTTCGAGGCAAGACACGAAGCCCGTCGGCGCGTTGCCGGTCGCCCATACCGCCATGCCGTAGAGCAGCGTGCCACCGTCCTTGAGCGTGATCTCGCGTGGACCGATCGCCGCGACCGTCGTCTGCGTGCGGACTTCGATGCCTTCGCGCCGGAAATGGCGCTCGGCGTAGCCGGCCAGCGCCTGCCGGTATTGAGACAGCACCCGCGCGCCGCCTTCGAGCAGCACGATGCGCGCGCGCGGCGCGAGTACGGGAAAGGCGCGCTTCAACTCCTCGCGCAGCAGATCGTGGATCTCGGCCGCGACTTCCACGCCGGTCGGACCGCCGCCGACCACCGCGAAAGTCAGCAGTCGCTGGATCTCGTCGTCGGCGAGCCCGGGCAGGTCGGCGCGCGCGAATTGGGAGAGAATGCGCGAGCGAATCTCCCGCGCGTCCTCGATGCTGGCGGCGCGCAAGGCGTAGGTGGACACGCCGGGGATGCCGTAATCGTGCGGGCGGCTGCCGACCGCGATCACCAGCAGGTCGAAGGGCGTTTCGAAGGCGCTGCCGTCCACGGCGCCGGTGGCGCGCACCACGCGACGCTCCCAGTCCACGCTCTGCGCCGCCGCTTCGAGGAAGCGCAGGTGGCCGAGCCGCCGGCGCACCGGCTCGACGATGCTGCGCAACTCCACGGTGCCGGTGACGGCGGAGGGCAGCAGCGGCAAAAAGAGGAAGTAATTGCGAGGACTGATCAGCGTGACGTCGTACAAGTCGCGCGGCAGCCGCAGCAGCATCGAATAGCCGGCGAAGCCGGTGCCGAGCACCACCAGACGCGGCTTCGCGACGCTCATCGGCGCAACGGGAACAACTCGGAATCTGCGTGTTCCGCGTCGAGGCGCGCCGCCAGTGCGGCGACGAAGGCCGGCATCTCCGGCGCCAAATCCTTGCTTTCCCCCGGGTCCTTTGCCAGGAAGTAGAGCTGATATTCGCCCTCGCGTCCCGGCCGGATCAACTTCCAGTCGCCGACGCGCAGCGCTTGGCCGCCTTGGAACTCCCAGTAAAGAGCGCGGCCCGCTGCCGCCGGATCCGCTGCGTTGCCACGCAAGGATGGAAGCAGAGAGACACCATCCGATCCCGGAGGCACCCACAGCGACGCCGCTTCGCAGAAGGTCGGCAGGAAGTCGGGGAAGGACGCCGGGAAATCGATGATGGTTCCGGCGGGGATCACCCCCGGCCAACGCGCAATCATCGGCACGCGGATGCCGCCTTCCCACAACTGCGCCTTGCGTCCGCGCAGACCGCCGTGCGAATCGAAGAACTCCAGGTCCACGCCGCCAACCCAAGAGGCGCCATTGTCGCTGGTGAAGATCAGCAGCGTGTCCTCCTTTAAACCGAGTTCCGCGAGCAGGTCCGCGATGCGTCCGACATCGCGATCCATGCGCGAAATCATCGCAGCGTAGGCGGCGCGCGGGGTGCGGTGCGGTAAGTAGCCGTTGCCGCCGCGATAGGGCGTCTCTTCAAAAGCCTCAGCGTATTCGTCCAAGGAGTCCTGCGGCACCTGCAGCGCGAGGTGCGGGATGGTGTAGGGCAGATAGAGAAAGAAAGGCTGCTCCCGATGCTCGCGAATCCAGCCGAGCGCTTCCTCGGTGAGGAGGTCGTGGCTGTAGTCCTTGCCGGAGAAGGAGGCGTAGGCGGCGGGATCGCTCGCATCGGCGCCCTCCGGAAGTTTTTGATTCGCGCGGAACGCGGAGTTGTCGAGCGGCACCTTCACACCGTTCCGCCACAAGTGGGTGGGATAAAAATTGTGAGCGATTCTCTGACACAGGTAGCCGAAGAAGTGATCGAATCCCTGCAGATTCGGATCCCCTTCCGAACCGGTCCAGCCGAGGCCCCATTTTCCGATGCAGGCGGTCGCGTAACCGGCCTGCTGGAAGAGTTCTCCGAGCGTCACATCCGATTCGCGCAACGGGCGTTGGCCTTCGAGCGTCGGGTCGTTCCACACGTCGCCGCGCTCGTTCATCTCGTCGTTGTCGCGGATGTAGGCGTGGCCGGTGTGAAGCCCCGTCAACAGGGTGCAGCGCGCCGGCGCGCACACCGGGCTGCCGGTGTAGAAGTCGGTCAGCCGCGCGCCCTCGGCCGCGAGCGCGTCCAATCGCGGCGTGCGGATCTTCTGCTGGCCGTAACTGCCGAGCTCGGCCCAACCCAGGTCATCGGCCATGATCAGCACGACGTTCGGGCGCTTTGCCGGATCGGGTGTCGGCTCCGGTGCGATGCAAGCCGCGAGTGCGCCGATCAAAAGCCCTGCGAGCGGAGTCTTCGCGTGCATTCTGCGCAGCCTAGCCAATTCCTGGTACGCAACGCGTACCATGCCGCCATGCTGACGCAGGAAGTTCCCTTCGTCCAGGCGGCCGATCCCAACCTCGCGGTGCTCGGCTTCCTGGCGGTGTTCTTCGCCGGCGCCTTCTTCCTGTCCTCGGTCGGGCGCGACCGGCCGCGCCAACGCGTCGGCTCGGTGCTGGGCGCGAAGAGCACTTCGTTGGCGCCGCTACGCGCGGCGTTGCAGAGCAAGGCGCGCGCCCAGGCCGCGGCCTTCTTCCTGATGGTCGGCTCGGCGACGCTGATCGCGGCTTTCTTCTTCCGCCTCGAAGTGGGACGCAGTTTCGTCTATTGGGCGGCCGGAGTGATGACGATGTTCTCACTGGTGTTCCTCGGCCTGCTCGAGGGTTACGTCGCCGGCGCGATGCGCCGCTACCTCGCCGCGCACTTGCGCCAGCACGCCTTCGATTTCGAAGATCACCTCTCGCTCACGCGCGAGATCGGCGAATTGTTCCGCGTGCGTTCGCACGGCGAGGACACCTTGGAGTCCTACGTCACCAAGGTACGCGGAGCGCTCGGCGTGGCGACGCCGCCTGAGCGCGGAGCTGGCGCGCGGCGCGCGCGCATGCTGGACTGATCGCGTTACGCCGCAACCGCTCGCGCGTCAACCAAGCGTGCTTCTCGAGCGACTCGGCGATGCCTTGCTCGGACCTGCGTGCGCAGTCTGCGACGCCTTTCTCGGCTTCGATCGACGCAGCGTCGTCTGCAGCGCTTGCGCGACCGGATGGCACGCCTGCCGCACGCGCGCA
>JAQBVK010000250.1 GCA_027623585.1 Planctomycetota bacterium | reverse complement strand
CTTGCGCGCGGCAACGCTAGACTGTCCGGCCCTCGTGCGGAGAGATGGCAGAGTGGCCGAATGCGGCAGCTTGCTAAGCTGTTGAGCCGGGCTAACTGGCTCCGAGGGTTCGAATCCCTCTCTCTCCGCCAATCCCTCTTTCGTTCGTGAGCCTCCACCCGGAAGCGCTGCGCGGCCGCCGAGTCTTGGTGCTCGGCCTCGGGAGTTTCGGCGGCGGCAGCGGCGTTGCGCGAGCTCTGGCGCGGCGCGGCGCTCGCGTCACGGTCACCGATCTGCGGCCGATCGATCAACTCGACGAAGCGCGCGCAGAATTGGCTGGACTTCCGATCGTCTGGGAAGTGGGCGGGCATCATGAGGAACTGTTTACCGACGCCGACGTCGTCGTCGTGAACCCGGCGGTGCCGACAGATTCCCCATGGTTGGAAGTGGCGCGGCGGCGCGGCTGCGAACTGACCACGGACGTGAACCTCGCCATCGCGCAGGCCGCCGAAGTGCCGAGCTTCGCCGTCACTGGCACGCATGGGAAGTCCACCTGCGCGTCCCTCGCCGCGCACTTGCTCGGCGGACTGCCGGGGCGGAGCGTGCTCGCCGGCAATCTCGGGGGTTCGATGCTGGGCAGCGTGGTAGGACTCAGCAAAGAGGATCGGCTGATCGTCGAACTTTCTTCGTTTCAAACGGAAGCGCTGGAAGCGCCGCTCGGTTGGCCGCAGGTCGCCGCGTTGACCTGTTTGCGCAGCGATCACCTCGATCGTCATGGCACGCGCGAAGCCTACGCGGCCGCCAAACGCCGAATCCTTCGCTTTCAGGACGCGCGCGGCGTTGCGCTGCTGCCAGCCGGTGATCCGGAGGGCGAGCAGTGGGCGGCCGAAGCGCGCGGGAGCGCGCGCGTCCTCGACGAAGCGCGGCTCGCGGAGTTCGGACTCGGCGTCGAAGATCTGCCGTTCCGCGAGCCTTACCGGCTCTCGTCGGCGCTCGCCGCGATCGAAGCCGCCTGCCTCCTGGGCTTGCCGCCAAGCGAACTGCGCGCTCGCCTTGCAAGCTACCGCGGTCTCCCCCATCGCATGGAGGAGTTGCCGATGCCTTCAGGATTCCGCGTCATCGATAACGGAGTGGCCACGCATCCGGAACCCACCGCAGCCGCGCTGCGTCACAGCGCCGGGCCGGTGGCCCTGATCGCCGGCGGCAAGGACAAAGGATTGCCGCTCG
Organism: Planctomycetota bacterium; assembly: GCA_027623585.1. Classification (GTDB taxonomy): domain Bacteria; phylum Planctomycetota; class UBA1135; order UBA1135; family UBA1135; genus JAQBVK01. The sequence goes on along the minus strand of JAQBVK010000250.1, from coordinate 2,741 downwards.
GCGAACTCGCCGATGCTGCGCGCGGGTGCGCGCGCCTCTATCTCTACGGACAGGGCGGACATCGGCTGGCGGAAGAACTGCGAGGCGCTGCGCATCAGATGTTTTCGAGCAGTCGGGAAGCCTTCGACGCCGCGCTGGAAGAACTCCAATCCGGCGAGATTTTGCTGTTTTCCCCGTCCTTCGCGTCGTTTGACGACTATCGGAACTTCCGCGACCGCGCCATGGTCTTCAGAGAGAGGTGCAGGATGATCCTCGGCAGACGAGCCGGAGAATCGGTTGCTCCCGACTCTGCAGAGACTAGATGATGCTGACCATGCGCTGCGAACGCTGCCCCAACAAAGAGTCCACGGTCCGCGTGCTGGACGTCCGCACCAATGCGGACGGTCGCACCGTCACCGTCAGCGACCTCTGCGCGCAGTGCGCGCGCGCTTCGGGCATCGTCGTGCCGCATGCGCCGCAACATCCCGAGATGTTGCAGATGCTGGCCAAGGCGATTCTGCCCGGCCCCATCGAGACCGCGACCGCATCGGGTGAGGCCACGCAAGACCTGCGCTGCCCGGACTGCGGATGGACGCTGCGCGACTTGCGCCAGACCAGCCGCTTCGGATGTCCACGCGACTATCAGGTTTTCGGCGAACAAGTGCCGGAGTTGCTGGATCGCTTGCAGGGCTACACCAAGCACTGCGATCCATCCGAAGAAAGTGAGCTCGATCGGCTCGGCGCAGAGATGCGTGAGGCGATCGCGCGCGAGGAATACGAGGCTGCTGCTAGGCTCCGAGACCGCATTCTCGCCCTGGAAGCCAGCCTGGAACGAGAGGATGTCCTGGACTAAGTCAAGGCAGGACCCCCACAGGACCGATAACGAGGGAGAAGAGCGCCACGCACATGTTTGACAAATTCACCGAGCGCGCAAGGAAGGTCATGAGCCTCGCCCGTCGCGAGGCCCAGCGTCTGCACCACGAATACATCGGGACGGAGCACATCTTGCTCGGCCTGGTGCAGGAAGGGCAGGGCGTCGCCGCGAACGTCCTGAAGTCCCTCGAGATCGATCTCGACAAACTCCGCCGCGAGGTCGAAAAAATCGTGAAGCCGGGTCCCGCCACGGAGCCGGCGGTGCAAATCCCGTTCACGCCGCGCGCGAAGAAGGTCGTCGAGCTTGCGCTCGAAGAAGCGACCACCCTGAGTCACAACTACATCGGCACCGAGCACCTGCTGCTGGCGCTGCTGCGTGAACAGGAAGGCATCGCCGCCCACGTGCTGCGCTCGCTTGGCGTCAAGTTGGAAGACGTGCGTGAAGAGGTGATCGAATTCTTGGGCGGCCCGTCGGACCACGATGAGGACGGCGAGGAGGAGACCACGCAATCCGACACCCCGCAGCCGCAGGGCAAGTCCAAGACTCCGGCGCTGGACACCTTCGGCCGCGATCTCACCGAGAGCGCGCGCAAGAACGAGTTGGATCCGGTGATCGGGCGCGCCGACGAAATCGAGCGCGTGGTGCAGGTGCTGTCGCGCCGCACCAAGAACAACCCGGTGCTGCTGGGCGAACCGGGCGTCGGCAAGACCGCGATCGTCGAAGGCCTCGCGCAGTCGATCATCAGCGGCACCGTGCCCGAGATCCTGCGCAACCGCCGCATCGTTTCGCTCGACTTGGCCGGCATGGTGGCCGGCACCAAGTACCGCGGCCAATTCGAGGAACGCATCAAAGCGGTGATGTCCGAGGTGAAACGCGCCCGCAACGTGGTGCTGTTCATCGACGAGATTCACACGCTGGTCGGCGCCGGTGGGGCGGAGGGCGCGATCGACGCGGCCAACGTGCTCAAGCCTGCGCTGTCGCGCGGCGAGATCCAAGTGATCGGCGCGACCACGCTCGACGAGTACCGCAAGCACATCGAGAAGGACGGCGCGCTCGAACGCCGCTTCCAATCGGTGATCGTGGAACCGCCGACCCGTGACGACACGGTCGCGATCCTGCACGGCTTGCGGCCGCGCTACGCCGATCACCACAAGGTGATCTACTCGGACGGCGCGTTGGAGAGCGCGGTCGACTTGAGCATCAAGTACATCACCGCGCGTTTTCTGCCCGACAAGGCGATCGACGTGCTCGACGAAGCCGGCGCGCGTCTGCGCTTGCGCACCATGAAGCCGCCGCCGGACCTCTCCGACCTGGAGAAGCGCATCGAGGAACTCGAGCGCGCCAAGGAAGCTGCGGTCGGCGACCAGGACTTCGAGGCGGCGGCGCGCCGTCGCGACGAGGCTTACCAGTTGCGCCGCGAGCGCGACGCACGCCTCGCGCAGTGGAAGAACGCTGAAAACGAGGATCAGGTCCGCCCGACCGTGAACCGTGAAGTGATCGCGGAGACCGTGTCGAAGATGACCGGAATTCCGCTCACCGCTCTCGCCAAGGAAGAGGCCGAACGCCTGCTCCAGATGGAGGTCGAATTGAGCCAGACCGTCGTGCGCCAGCAGGAAGCGATCAGCGCGGTCGCCCGCGCAGTGCGCCGCTCGCGCTCGGGTCTCAAGGATCCGAACCGGCCGACCGGCTGCTTCCTGTTCCTCGGACCTTCGGGCGTGGGCAAGACCTGGCTGTCGAAGCAACTCGCGAAGTTCATGTTCGGCAGCGAAGAGGCGCTGATCGCGATCGACATGTCCGAGTACATGGAGAAGCACAACGCTTCACGCCTGATCGGATCGCCTCCGGGCTACGTCGGCTACGAAGAGGGCGGCCAGCTCACCGAACAGGT
>JAQBVK010000249.1 GCA_027623585.1 Planctomycetota bacterium | reverse complement strand
CGAAGCGACGCGGGTCGTGGAAGCGAAGCTCTCGTCCGGCTGCCATCACAAAGCGCAGGTGATCGTGCTTGCGGAGCTCCTCTTCTGCTCGCGCGAAACGCAGGCTGCCGGACATGCCGAGATGCATCAACAGACTGCCGTGCGCGTAGCGGAACAGGAGGTACTTCGCTCGCCGCTCGAGCGCCAGCAGCCGTTTCCCCGCGAGCAGGCTCGGCAAGCGCTCCGGCACCAGTTCACGCAGCCGGCGCTCGCGCACCACGACTTCACGGAACGCGCGTCCCACCAGCAGGGGCTCCAGTCCGCGGCGCGTGGTCTCTACTTCGGGGAGTTCGGGCACCGCGCTTCAGGAAGCGCCGCGCTCCGGCGCTGTGTTCGACTCCCGCTCGAGGAAATAAATCATCATGTATTCCTCGGCGGTGTGCTTCGGTCCGGATAGATTCCGCAGCCTGCGCGCCGCCGCTTGCAAGTAGCGCTCGCGGTAGATCAGGTAGGCGCGGACCCCGGGGTGGCCGCTGGTGGATTCCGCCTCGCCCTTGCCGAGCGCGTGCGCCGCCTCTTCGCGGGTCATGGACGTCCGTCCCGTCTCCTGCAGCAACTGTTCCAAGGAATGGATCTGCTCGGTGGTGACGCCGACCAAGAATTCCTTGAACGCCTCGGCTTCGTCGCGAGTGCGCCGCGTCTGCGCGAAGTATTGCACGAATTGCGGATCGCATCCGGCTTGCAGCAGCATCATCATCTCGGAGAAACCGAGCATGGTGCCCATGTTGACTCGCAACTGGCGACGGGCCGTCCACACCGCTTCGAGCAGCGGAAAGAAGGCGCGGACTTCCTTCGAAGGTGCGCCGTCCCAGATCGAGACCAAATGCCGCACGGCCTCTCGCCGCACCGGACGCTCGAGCGATGCGTCCATGCCGATCGCGGAAAGCACCTCTTCCGCGAGCACCGCGTAGACGCAGCGGTGCAGCCAACGATCGACCTCGAGGCGCAGGTGCGGACGAGCAGGGTCTTCGCCCGAGAGTGAATCCGAGATCGCGTAGTCGAGCAGTCGCCACGCGTTGAGTCGCGCGAGCAGCAAGGCGCGGCCGAGCAGCGCGCGCGTCGGCAGGAACATGTCGACGTCGGCATCGGTGGCGCGCGCGAACAGCTCGACCATGGTTTCGAGGTCGCGCCGCCGCGTGCCCAAGGTGGCTTCGCGGAAGACGCCGGGGAAGGCGGAGAGCGCTTTCGCTACGCCTTCGATGCGACCGATCTGCCGCGCCATCGCGCTCTGCATCTCGCTGCTCGCAGGATGCACGGAACGATCGAGCGCGTCGTGCACGCGCTGCAAGGTCTCCCGTTCTTCCACCGGGAAGGGGCTTTCCGGGGCGAAGCGCAACGCGGCGGCGCTCATCATGCTCCTCGCCGGGAGTGTACGGCGGCGTGGCGACGACGAGGCTTCGGGCTCACTGGGTTCCGAAGTAGCGGTCGCCGGCGTCGCCAAGGCCTGGCACGATGTAGCCGCGATCGTCCAGCGTCGGATCGAGCGCAGCGAGATGGATCGGAACTGCCGGGTGAGCTGCCCGGAGTGCCCTCACGCCCGCCGGCGCTCCGATCAGGCCGACGAAGCGCAGATCCACCGCTCCCCACGCACGCAGCGCATCGAGCGCGGCAACGGCCGAACCGCCGGTCGCCAGCATCGGATCGAGCAGCAGACAGGTTCCGCGTGGTGGCGCGCCTTCGAGCCGACAGTAGTACGACACCGGTTCGAGAGTGCGTTCATCCCGACGGATGCCGAGGTGCCGGACCTGGGCGCCCGGAATCATCTCGGCGCCGGCCTCCGCCATGCCGAGCGCGGCTCGCAGCACGGGCACCAGGAGGGGGGGGGTGGCGCAGCGGATCGTGGTTGCCGCGCCGAGCGGTGTGCGCACCTCGCGTTCTTCGAGCGCAAGATCGCGCAAGGCCTCGGCGAGCACCAGCCGGGAGAGTTCGCGCAGATGACGCCGGAACGCTTCGGTGCTGGTCTCGCGGTCACGAAGCGCGCCGAGATGATGCTCCGCCAGTGCATGCTTGAGCAGCTGCGGCGCAAGGCCGCGGTCGGGAGAGGCGTCGGTTTCCACGCTCATCTATCATGAGAGATCGCGACGCGCGCGAACGTGGATTTCTGGCCGATGAGCACCCTCCGTTTCGTTTTGCTCTTTCTGCTCGGCTTCGTCTTGTTGCCGATCTGCGACGGATTCCTGGTGCTGTCGGATCGCCAGGAGGGCCGCGCGCTTGCCACGCTGCTTAGCCTTGCCTTGCTCGGGCTGCCGCTGGCGCTCTTGGTCCGTCTCGGGCGGCCTCTGTTCGAGCGATTACTGCCCGCTCGGCTGCGCGTCTCCGCAGCGCTGCCGATGGCCGCCGGACTCGCCCTGGCGCTGGTGCCGCAACTGGCTCCGCTCCTGCCGGGCAAGTCTCTAGGCGGACGCTTTTCCTTCCATCCTTTCTGGGCGCCGGTCAGTACGCTCGCGGGCCTCGCCGTGGTGATCGCGGTGCTCGGCCGCGCGCTGCCGCGCATGCCCATGCGGACGGGGCGCCTCGCCGCCCTGGTGCTTCTGGCGTGGGGAGGCGTCGCCGCTTTTTTCGGATGGCAAGACGCGCGCGCGCAGCACCTGCTGTTGAGCGCGCAGTATGAACCCGCTGGTGAAGCTCGGGCGCCGCAGGAACCCGACGTCACCCTCATCGTGCTTGATACTTTGCGTGACGGCGGCTTGCTCGGCGCGTGGATGGATCAGGATTTGATGCCATTCGCGCGAGCAACGCTCGCTGACGCTCGCTCCTTCTCCGTTTCCTACTCCGCTTCGAACTGCACACCACCCGGCCACTCCGCCATGTTCACCGGCATGTACCCGGCTGAGAGCGGAACGCTTCCTAAAGGGCACATCCGGCTTCCGGCCGAGAACACCACGCTGGCCGAGTACCTGCGCAAGTTCGGCTACCGCACGCTCAGCGTGGTCAGCAACACGCGTCTCGATTCCATCCTCGGATTCGCGCAGGGCTTCGAAGTCTGGGACGATAGCCTGGTCGTGGATCCAACCGGTCATTACTACGCATTTCGCAGGGTGGCGAACGCGAGCGTGGTGCGCGCCATCGGTGGGAAGCGCCTGATGATGCGCCTGAAGGCGCTCGCCGACCGCACGACTTCGGCCAATCAGCACGACGTGACCGCGCAGATGACCTCGGCGCGCGTTGGCGCGGTGCTCGACGAGGCTTTGGGAAACGGCGCGCGCACGGAGCCGGTCCACCTCTTCGTCAACTACATCGATCCGCACATGCCGTACCAGACGCGCACGGACCTCGCGAGCGCCTTCCTTCCGAACGTGGAGGACGCGGTCATGGAAGCGGCGCGGCCGAGCATGCCGGCCCTGCTCGAGCAATTGCTCAAGCTTTCCGGGCGCTTGGAGGACGGTGTCGATCCGGCGCAGGATCCGGAGCTGGCGCGGCGGCTGACCTGGATCGAAGAGGCGTACTGGGAGCAATGCCGGCAGCTCGACGAAGGCTTGAGGGATCTGTTCGAACACCTGCGTAGGCACGGCTTGATGGATCCGGAAGACCTGGTGGTGCTGACGTCGGATCATGGTGAAGAACTCGGAGAGCATCCGAAGTTCGGGCACGGCACCGCGCTCTTCGAGGCCTCGGTGCGCGTGCCGCTGCTGCTGCTCGGAGGCGGCTTTCCGGCCGGAGAGGACACGCGCGTGGTGAGCGGCATCGATTTGTTCCCGACCGTGCTGATCGTGTTGGGCATCGATGAGGCCGCGTGGCCTTCGCACCTCGCCGGTTATCCGCTGCAAGGCCCCATCCCGGAGGATCGCATTGCGCGCTTCGAGTCCGGCGGTTTGCGCGGTTTCGTATCCGGACGGCGCAAGATGATCGCGACCGATCATGGGGATCGATTGGAATGGACGCACGCCTTCGATCTCATCGACGACCCGCGGGAGCGGCGCAACT
>JAQBVK010000248.1 GCA_027623585.1 Planctomycetota bacterium | reverse complement strand
CACGACTGGCTTGGGGACGAACACGCTCCGCCGCGCCGGATGCGGTGTGGCCGCCCCATGGCGCGGCGTTGCAGTTGGACTTCGCCGGCGCGGGCGTCGAAGTGGAGGTGCACTACGAGCTCTACGACGGCATCCCGCTGTTCCAAAAATGGGTGGTGGTGCGCAACGTGAGCGCTGCGCCGGTGGAGGTGGATCGACTGACCACCGAAATCCTGGCGGTGGTGGAGTTCGGCAATCACGTGGAGGTGCGCGATCACGCGCTGCCGATCCCGGACACGCTGCACGTCGAAACCGACTACGCGATGGGCGGCTTCAATCCGCTCGAGGCGATGCGCTACTCGGTGCATTGGCAAGCGGATCCGGATTTCCACACTCAGGTCAACTACCTGAAGCAGGAGCCTTGCTTACTGCGCATCGAGCCGACGCGCGGGCCCGACGTGATTTTGCAGCCGGGCGAGGAGCTGACTTCGATCCGCGCCTTCGAGTTGTTGCACGACGGCGGCGACCGCGAGCGGCGCGGGCTCGCGCAGCGGCGCATCTATCGCACGGTCGCGCCGTGGGTCACGGAGAACCCGCTGATCCTGCACGTCGTCAGCACCGATGACGCCGTGGTGAAAGCAGCGGTGGATCAAGCGGCCGAAGTCGGCTTCGAAATGGTGCTGCTCTCCTTTGGCAGCGGCTTGAGCATGGAGAACGACGGCGCGGACAACCACGCGAAGTTCCGCGCGTTGACCGAGTACGCGGCGTCGCGCGGCATTCAACTCGGTGGCTACTCCCTGCTCGCCTCGCGCAGCGTCGGAGGCGGCAACGACGTGGTGTCGCCGCCCGGTGAGTCGCCGACCTTCGGCAATTCGCCCGCGTTGGCTTCGGAGTGGGGGCGCGCCTACTTCCGCAAGATTCGCGCCTTCATCGAAGCGACCGGCTTTCTCGCCTTCGAGCACGATGGTTCCTACCCCGGCGACTTCGACGATCTCGCGCGACCGCCGCTGCAACGCGGGCTCGACGATTCGCAGTGGGTGCAATGGCAGATGATCACGTCCTTGTACGGAGAGCTGCGCGCACGCGGCGCCTATCTGCGCGTTCCGGACTACTACTACTTCAACGGCGCCAACGAGGGCGGAAGGGGCTACCGCGAGACCAATTGGAGTCTGCCGCGCGAGCTGCAAGTCATCCACGCGCGCCAGAACATCTTCGACGGAACTTGGGAGAAGACTCCAACCATGGGTTGGATGTTCGTACCGCTCACGCAGTACCACGGTGGCGGCGCGGCGGCGACGATCGAGCCGCTCGACGAACACCTCGAACACTACGAGCGCATGCTGGCCTCTCACCTCGGCGCGGGCGTGCAGGCCTGCTATCGGGGCACGCGGCTTTACGACACCCCGCGCGTACGCGACGCGGTTCAGGCTTGGGTGGCGTGGTACAAGGCGCATCGCGTCATCCTCGAGTCCGACGTGATCCACGGCCGCCGCGCCGATGGCCGTGACGTGGATTGGATGTTGCACGTCAATCCACGCGCGGAAGAGCGCGCGATGTTGACCGCGTGGAATCCCCTCGAGGAAGACGTCGTGCGTACTCTGCGCGTGCCGTTGCACTACGCGGGCCTGTCCGGATCGGCGTGGATCACGCACGGCGTGGGAGCGGAGCAGGCGGCGCCGGCATGGCGCGAAGCGACGCTCGATGCCAATGAGGTGATGGAAGTTTCGCTGCGCATCCCCGCGCGTGGATTCGCCTGGACGATTTTCCGCTCGGCGGCGCCGGCGCCCTTGCCGGAACGGCGCCATGGCCATCGCGCCGAGTACCTGCCCGACGGAAGACTGCTCGTGTTCGGAGGCTTCAGCCGGGAGAGCAGCGACGATACGCGCGGCACTGCGGCGACGTGGCTCTGGGATCCACGCGTTGCCACCTGGGAACGGAAGGCGGATCTCCTTCTGCCAAAAACCTTTCATTCTTCGGCCGCAGTCGACGGAGAGATCTACGCGCTCGGCGACGACGTTGAGCGCTGGGATGACGCGGCGGGACGCTGGGTAGAAGTCTTTCCTGCGGGCAGCGTGCCGAAGACGCACTTCGCGGCGGCTGCGGTGGGTCGCAAGATCTACGCCTTTGGCGGTTTTCCGAAGGATCTGGCGCCAGTGGTTCTGGATCTCGACGCCGGCACGCGCGAGCGGATGCCATCTCCTCCCAGTTTCACGCAAGGCGATCACTTCGCCTTCGTGTGGGAGCGAAAGGGTCGACTGCACGTTGCGGGCGGCATGATCGAGAATGGCGTCGGCGATCTGCACTGGGCATGGGACGGACGCGCGTGGACCGCGCGCGCGCCGCTGCCGGGGCCGGCCGCGACCAAGTTTGCGGTGTGGGGCGTCGCCGCCGGCGATCTGCACCTGTTCGCTTACGAGGGATGCTGGCGCTACGACGGCGATGCCGATGCGTGGCGTCACCTCGATCCCCCGCCGTGGCCGCGGGATCGCGCGATGGCTGCGTCGGTTGCGCGCAAAGGCCGGCTCCAGGCGATCGGAGGATTCAGCCACGGCGGCGTGTTTCGAGGTGTGGATGAATACGATCCCGCAAGCGGACTCTGGTCAGTGAGGGAGTGAACGCAGCATGCCGCGCCTGCTTCTCGTTGTGGCGGTGGTCTGCGTCTGGCTCTACGTGCGGATTCTCCTGAACCGCCGTCGTCATGCGCGCAGCCGTGCGGCGCGCCCCGAGGACTACCTGGTCAACGAGGCCATGCTGGCGAACCGCTTCGGATCACTCGCCGAGGGTCCACGCGGCGTCGCGTTCCGCGCCTTTCTCGCGCGCCGTCAGTCCGGCGACGAACTCTGGTGCGTGCACGAGCATGCCGCCGATCCGCGCGCCAGCACCGTCCATCTCGTGATCGTGCGACCGGCCGCGCCGGGTGAGCCCACCGAAGTCGTGGGCGACACGCGTGGCCGCGTGGTCTCGAAGTTTCAGGCGACGGCGCACTGAGATCGGCGAAATTTCGGCGTCACGGATCGGCGCCGCCGCCGACCACCTCTCAGCATGAGCAAAGCACCGCGCGCCGTCTGGCTGTTCCAACTCGCCGCCGCCGCCATCCTCGCCCAGACGCTGTGGTTCAAATTCAGCTCGGCGCCCGAAGCCGTGCACATCTTCAGCACTCTCGGCATGGAGCCGTGGGGGCGGTTCTTGACTGCTAGCGTCGAGGCCGTGGCGGTCGTGCTGCTCCTGATGCCTGCCACAGCGGCCATTGGTGGTCTCGTTTCAGTTGGGACGATGTCCGGCGCGCTGCTCTCGCATTTCACGGTGCTCGGCATCGAGGTCCAGGGCGACGGCGGCACCATGTTCGCGCTCGCTTGGGTGGTTCTGGCGTGCGGAGCGCTAACGGCCTGGCTGAGGCGCGCGCAATTGCCATTCATCGGACGCCGTCTTGCGCGCGACTAGTCGGCAGAGGCGCTGGCGCCAGCGATCACGGCGAGCAGCTTCTCTCCGAATGCTTCCCATTTTGCAGGGCCGATCCCGGGCACTGCGAGCAAGCGCTGCTCGGTGTCCGGCTTGGTCGTTGCGATCGCGTGCAGGGTCTTGTCCGTGAACACGACGTACGCGGGCTTGCCGAGGAGCTGGGCGCGATCACGGCGCCAAGTGCGGAGACGCGCGAGCAGGACGTCATCACCCGCCTCGACGGAGACGTTCACGCGCGCGGATCGCTTCTGCGCCGGCGGCGAGACTGGAGCGCGCGCGATCGACAGGGTCTCTCCCATCTTCAGCGCTTGAGCGCCCTTCGGCGTCACCGCCACGACCGGATATTCGTCGCCTTCGAGTCCGAGGTAGCCTTCGTCGATCAAGGATTGAATCCAGTCGCCGATTTCGGCCTGCGTTACGTCCTTCAAGGCGCCGTGCGCAGGATGACCGCTGGGTAAATCCTTCGCTGCGGATCCGGCCAGGATCAACGTCAGTTTGCGTCGGCCGAAGCGACGCTGCATGGCGGCGGCGCGAAGGATCGCGGCG
>JAQBVK010000247.1 GCA_027623585.1 Planctomycetota bacterium | reverse complement strand
CCCCCGCCGATGACGCAGGCGACTTGGACGCCCTCGTCGTGGAGTACGCGCAACTGCTTCGCGAGTTTTTCAACCCGCTCGACGTCGAGCCCGGTCTCACCGCGACGCGAGAAGCCTTCGCCGCTGATCTTCAGCAGAATGCGGCGGCTGGAGCGAGCGGTCAGGTCGGCGTCCGCCACCGCGCCCGCCCTAGGCCCCCAGCTCGAAGCGCGCGAAGCGCTCGACTTTGATGTTCTCGCCGAGCCGGCCACTCAGCGCCTTGACGCGCTCGCCGACCTTGATCGACGGATCACGCACGTCTTCTTGCTCGAGCAGCGCGCGCTCTTGCACGAACTTCTCAAGCCGGCCACTCACGATCTTCTCGCGAATGTTCTCCGGCTTGCCGGCGAGATCCTGCGAACCGAGCAACACGCGGCGCTCTTCATTGACGAGTTCCGCCGGAATGTCGGAAGCGTTCACCGCCACCGGCACCGGCGAAGCAGCCGCGATGTGCATGCACAGGTCGCGGCACAGCGCTTCGAACTCTTCACCGCGGGCCACGAAGTCAGTTTCGCAACCCAATTGCACCATCACGCCCACGCGCCCGTTGTGGTGGATGTACGAGTACACCCGGCCCTGGGAGGTGCTGCGGTCCGCCCGTTTCTCGGCGGACTTCAGCCCTTTCTGGCGCAGGATGTCGACGGCTTTCTGCTCGTCGCCAGCGGCTTCGGTCAGGGCGTGCTTGCACTCCATCATGCTCGCACCGGTCTTGGTGCGCAGGGAGGAGACTGCTTGTGCGGTGATCGCGCTCATGTCGGGTCGGGATGCGTTCTTCGTCGGCGCGGAGACGCGCTTAGTTCTGATCGGGCGAAGTCACCGGCGCGTCGCCGGAACCTTCCGGGTTGGCGGTCACGTGCTCACCTTCAGCCGCAGGCGCGGCTTCCGGAATGGCTTGCACTTCGACCGCGCGGTTCACGGCGCGGATGCCAGGGCGCGGGGGGCCACGGCGCGAAGAGGAGCGCGGGCGCGGGACCGGAGCACTTCCGTCGCGGCGGATGACGGTTTCGGCTTGGCGGGAAGGCGCGGAGGTGCCGCGCTCAGCGCGCATCAGTTTGCCTTCGTTGACCGCCTCGATCATGTGATCGAGGATCAGCGCGACCGAGCGGATCGCGTCGTCGTTGGCCGGGATCACCACGTCGCAGAGGTCCGGATCGCCGTCGGTGTCCACCACCGCGATCACCGGGATGCCCATACGTCGAGCTTCACGCACCGCGTTGATTTCGGTGCGCGGGTCCATCACGACCAGCGCGCCCGGCAGACGGAACATCTCGCGGATGCCGTGCAGGTTGCGGAACACCTTGCGCTTCTCGCGGATGAAGCGGGAACCTTCCTTCTTGGTCAGGTTGGCCAACCAGCCCTCGCTCTCCTTCTTCTCCATGTCGTCGAGATAGTGGATGCGGGAGCCGATGACCTCGTAGTTGGTGAGGGTGCCGCCGATCCAGCGGTCGTCCACGTAGTGCATGCCGGTTTCGGTGTGCGCGCGGGTGACCTCGGCTCGCAACTGCTGCTTGGTGCCCACGAAGAGCACGTCGGCACCGCCCGCGACGATCTCGCGGATGAAGTGCTTGGCACGCAGGATGCCCTTGATCGTCTCGCGCAGGTCGATGACGTGGATGCGGTTGCGTGATTCGAAGATGTATGGTTCCATCTTCGGGTTCCAACGGCTGACGCGGCAGCCGATGTGTGCACCGGCTTCGATGAGCGCCTCGACGGAGAGTTCGGACATTCGGGTGATTTTGGAGTCGGACAGGCGGTCAGGATGAGACCGCGACCCCTCTCCGGATCCGGCTGGGCCGGCACCGGGATCGGGCGGAACAGGATATCCGAGGGCTAGGAGGCGGTCAAACGATCCCCAGGAGAAGCGTGGAGTCCGCGGAGGCCGGCAGCCCAAACCGAGTTTTCAATCAGCAACATGCTAGCCGGTGCTAGGCTTCGGTGCCGATGCCCGCATCCCCTGGAGTCGGCGAGGCAGGTCCGCCGGTTCTTGCGCTATGCAACCACCGCGGCGAGCGTCTCGCGTCCACCGTGGCCTGGTTTCAGGAGCGCGGATGGGAAGTTCACACCAGTGGGCACCTCGCCGAGAGCCGGGAGTTGCTGCTGCGCGGCTCGGTCACGGCGGCGCTGATCCATCCCTTGACCCTGCTCCGCGACGGGATCGAGTGGAGTGGGCTCGGGGAAGGGCTGAGCCCGGCGAAGCCGGTGCCGTGGATCGCGCTGCCGTGGGAAGGCGCGCCGACCGCCGCGCTCGCACAACTCACGAGCGGCAGCGCCGCGATCTGTGATTGGGCGCGGGATCCGCACGACTGGCCGGAACTCGAAGCACGCCTCAGCCGCTTGCTCGGACTGCAGAAGCAACGCAGCGCCCTCCAGAACCGCGTCGCCGAAGTCGAGGGGCAACTCATTCTCGATCACAAGACCGGGCTCGCGAACGATCGTCACTTCCGCGAACGGCTGCGCGAGGAGTTCGACCGCGCACAGCGCCACAAGGTGCCGGCCTCGCTGCTGCTCCTCGACCTCGACCACTTCAAGCAGATCAACGACGCGCATTCCTACGAGTACGGCGACGCGGTGCTGGTGGCGGTCGGCGACGCGCTGCGCGCCTGCGTGCGTTCGATCGACATCCCGGCGCGCATCGGCGGGGATGAGTTCGCCGTGATCCTTCCCAGTACTTCGCTGCGCGAAGCCGCCGTGGTTGCCAATCGTGTGCGCATGGCGCTGCGCAAGGCGGCGGTCGGTTTGGAAGCGCGCAAGCTCTCGCTCGCCGCCTCCCAAGGCCTTTCGGAAGCCAACGGCTCCCATCCGCGCGATCCCCGCCAGTGGTTGCTCCACGCCAACGAAGCGCTCAAGGCCGCGAAGCAATCCGGCCGAGATCGCGTGATCCTGTGGGACGACGCCCGCCACGAGCCGGTGCCGGCTCCGACGCTGCCGGCTCCCGTCGAGCGCGAGAAGCCGGCGTCCTGACCCCCATCGGGCCTGCCGGGAAGTCTCGTGGAGGCATGCGAATCCCTTCACGCCGCGTTCCGCGCGGGAGTTGGACGGCCTTGCTGGTGCTTGCATTCACGCCGAGTGGCGTGTTCGCGCAATCGGCAGCGCCCGCCTCCGTCCCGTCCCCGGACTACCAAGCCGAGTTCGATGCTCTGAAAGCCGAGTGCGAAACGGCCCAGCAAGCCTTCTACAAGGCCTACGCCGAGGTCGAAGGCGAAGAAGCGCAGATGGCCTTCTGGTCGGACGCGACCAAGAACCCGAGCGTACTGTTCGCCCCGCGCTTCCGCGCCTTCGCTGAGCGCGCCGGCCAGCATCCGGCCGCCGCTTCCGCCTGGATGAGGCTGATGCAGTCCAGCCAGGACAAGGAAGAGCAGGCGCTCGTCGTGGACAGCATGCTGAAGAATTTTCTGCATGCGCCGGCGATCGCCGACTTCGCGCAGTTCCTGCAGTACGCCGAGTGGACGCTCGGCCGACCGAAGACCGTGGGTGCTCTGCGCACCATCCGCGAGAAGTCGCAGAACGAACTCGGACGGCAGACCGCGACGCTGACGCTCGGCATCGTGCGGATGAACGCGACGAGCGAAGCCGGCAAAGCCGAGAGCCGCGCGCTGCTCAACGAAATCCTGCGCGAAGCACCGGATTCTCCCAGCGGCAAACGCGCCGTGGGATATCTCTACGAGCTCGACCACCTGCAGATCGGCATGATCGCGCCGGAGATCGAGGGCACGGATAGTGAAGGAAAGGCCTTCAAGCTCTCGGACTATCGCGGCCAAGTCGTCGTGCTCGACTTCTGGGGTTTCTGGTGAGGACCTTGCCGCGCGATGATCCCTCATGAGAAGGAAATGGTCGAACGTCTCCAAGACCAACCCTTCGCCCTGATCGGGATCAACAGCGATGGCGGCCGTGAAGCCGTCCAAGAAATTCTGAAGCGAGAAGAAATCACCTGGCGCAACGTCCTCGACGGCACCA
>JAQBVK010000246.1 GCA_027623585.1 Planctomycetota bacterium | reverse complement strand
GACGCCGCGGCGCTCGCGCGCGCCCTCGAAAAGGGCGGCTGCGCGCTGCAGGGTTTCGGCGCGCGCGCGGCGCCCGCCAACGAATGGAACGCCTTGTTGACCCAGCACGGCGACAACAAAGGTTCCGCGCACTTCGCGCTGACGATGGAAGTGGTGCGTCATCTGCTCGCCGTGAGCGGCGATGCGCCGCTGCGCATCGAGCTCGACCGCCACGGCGGTCGCAGCCGCTACGGCGAACTCTTGCGCGCCGCGCTCGAGGCCGATGCGCTCGAAACGCACGGCGAGAACGAGGCGGGTTCTGCCTACACTCTGCACTTCGGCGCGCGCGCGGTGCAGTTGCGCTTCAGCGAGGACGCCGACGCCAAGTTCGCGCCGGTGGCGCTGGCCTCGCTCGCCGCCAAACAAACGCGCGAAGTGATGATGGATCTCCACAACGCCTGGTTCGGCGAGCGCTTGCCCGGTCTCGCCCCCACCAAGGGTTACGGCACCGACGGTCGCCGCTGGCTACGCGAGGTCGAACCGCGCCTCGCCGAGTTGAAGCTCGGCATCGAGCACGTGCGCCGCGAGCGCTGAGTTCGGCTCAAAATTCCTTCACTGGGAGCGCCGCGCCACAGTACGGACAATCCATGCACAAGGAGTGGTTGCGGCGCCAGCACTGCGGACAGTTCATCGGTGGCTAGATCGGGCGATCTGACTCTGTTGAAACATTTCCCAAAGCTTGGCGTTTCTCCTCGCTCACACCCTATCGTAAGTGCCCTTCGGAAAAATTTCTAGACGGAGTAACCGAAGGCATCGAGCAGCGGTGCGACGCGCGCATCCCTGCCGAGGCGCGCCAGTTCGCCGACCAGCGGCGAGGCGCGCCAGCGCTCGGCGCGGGCTGGATCGAGCCGCTCCAGATCCTGCGCGCAAGCGGGCTCGTCGAGCAGATCCAAGCCCACGAAGGCGCCGAGGCGCTCTGCCACCGCGCGCGGGTTGGCGATCCAGTCCTCGTAGCGCACTTCGAGCCTCCGCTCAGTCGGAAGCTTCGCGCGGAACGCCAGCCAGCGTCCGTTCCACTCCAGCCATTGCTCGAGGGCGTGCTCGAGCGTGAACACTGCCTTGCCTCCGAGCTCGCCGTGCCGCTCCGGAAGTTTGCGCGCCAGCGCTTCGAGGTTGGATTCGGGCCTACGCACCACGAACACCCAACGCGCGCGCGAAAAAATCGCCTCCAGCGCCTCGGCCTGGAACAGGAACTCCGGGTACTTGTCACCCCAGACCAGCGGCGCGGACGCGCGCCCAGAACAGTGAAAGGAATGACAGAGCGCGCGCACGAAGGCGCCGACATCTCCCGCGCGCGTGAGCTCCAGCAACTTCCCGTCCCGTTGCCAAGCGAGCAGGATCTCCTCCACACGGCGACGCGCGCCGCTCCAGCGCTCCCCTTCCCGAGTCTCCAACGCGCGCGCGAACTCCGCGAAGCGTGCGTAGCGCAGGCCCGCCCCGCTCGGGCCCGACATCGCCGGAAACCAAGCCGTCGCAATACGGATCACTCCATCTTCGCTACCGACCGCGGCGCGCGGATGCGCGCCGAGCAATCGCGCGGTGAAGGAAGTACCGGAGCGCTGGTTGCCCGTCAGCAACAACGGCGCGTCGTCGCGGACGCCGGTCATGCCTGCGCCTCCGACCAACGACGGATCTCCGCCGCAAGACGCGCGCCGCTCGTTGCGGACGGATCGATGCGCAGTTCCGCGTAAGCGAGGCCGCGCCGCTCGGCAAGTCGTCGGAAGTGAGTGCGCGGGCCGCGCTCGCCGTCCACGGTCACGTTCAACTCCAGCACTGCGGCTCCCGGCGCGCAGAACAAGAGGTTGGCGAGGCCGGAGCCATGCGGGCCGACGACGCGGCGCGCGCCTCGAAAAATGCGCGACTGTGCGGCGAGACCGCAGCCCGCGAGGCTCGGGCTCTGGTAGCCCAACTCTTCCAGCACCGCGAGAAAATCAGGATCGTCCTCCGCGGCGAGCAGCCGTCGCCGCGCGCCGCGTCGTGACACGAAGAGGCGGTCCGCGCTTTCGACGGCTTCTCCATCACGCGCGCGCAAGGAAGATTCGAGCGCAAGCAAGGCCTCCCACCAAGGCGCGCAACGGATGCCCTCGGCCTGCTGCGGCTCATCCACCGTGAACCGGAACAACCGCCGCGCGCGGTAGGCGCCCGGCGCGAGGGAGCGCAGCGGTCGAGTCACTCCGGACAGGGACTCCTCCATCACGGCGGGCGCGAACGACACGGGGCGCGGCACGCCGAGGTGGTCGGAGTGGCGCGGCAGAACGGCCGGCACGGACGGATCCACCCAAGCGTCGGCCGCGCGGATCGCCGGCACGTGGATCAGCAGCCAGTGGAAATAGTTCATCCATCCTGGATCCACCGGGAGGAGCGCCGCCTCGAACTCGGCGGGCGACCTCTACGGGGGTCAGAACTCGCTCTATTCGATCAACACCAGCACCGGGGTCTCAACCTTGATCGGTAGCGGCGGATATTCCGACCTGCGCGGTATCGAGTTCACCGGTGGCGGCCCGCCGAGCTTCACGCTCACCAAGACCGGCACTTGCCCGGGATTGGTCACGCTGAGCAGCAGCAACGGCACTCCCAGCGGCGGGGTCGCGGTGCTCTCGGGCGGCGCGGGATCCTTCACCAAACCCAGCGGCGCTTGCGCCGGATTGACGGTGCCCCTTTCGGGTCCGACGCTGCGCGCGCTGATCGCCAGCAACGGCAGCGGCGCCGCCAGCTTCTCCTTCAACGCTCCGGCTGCCGCCTGCGGCGCCTCGGTGGCCTTCGTGGACGTGGGCAGTTGCACGGCCTCGAACGCGGTCGTGCTCTAGGCGGCTGAAGCTCCGGCTCGGGAGCCGCCCTCCGTGGGCGGCTCCCGTTTCCTTTGCTGCGCTGGGAGCTCTCCCTAGTCATCATGAAAACCACCCTCTCCCTCCTCCTCCTCGCCGCACTTACGGCACCCGCCGCCGCCCAGGACATGATCGGCGTGTCCTGGCTCGGTTCTGCCTACTCGATCGACTCCGGAACCGGGGTCGGTTCCCTACTCGGCCCGGTCGGCTACAGCGGCCTCAACAGCATGGCCAAGGATCCCGCCACCGGGAAGCTCTACGCCAACTCCGGCAGCACGATCATCGAGATCAATCCGACCACCGGCGTCGGCAGTTTCGCCGTCAACTCAGGTTTGGGTTCGCCGCGCGGCATGGCCTTTCTCGGAGGCACCCTCTACGTGGTGAACGACGGTTCCCCGGACAGCCTCTACAGCGTCAATCTCTCGACCGGCGCGGCCACCTTAATCGGAGCCACCGGCTACAACGGCATCCAAGGCCTCACCAGCGCCGGCGGCATGCTCTACGCCTGGGAGATCGGCTACGGCAGCTGCGTTGGCGTTGGTCTGATCACGCTCAACACCACGACCGGCATCGGCACCGACGTCAATGCGGCCAACGGCAATCAGATCTGCGACGTGCAGGCGCTCTGCACTTCGCCGGGCGGCGCAATCTATGCGGTCCAGGACAGCGTCTACAAGGTGGATACCGGATCCGGTTTGCTGACTCTGGTCGGCGCCGGCGGCTACACCGATCTACGCGGCGCCGAGTTCACGGGCTCCGGCTCGAGCTTCGTCCTGACCAGCACCGGACCCTGCCCGGGCCTGAAGACCCTGGTCAGCGCAAACGGCACCCCGAACGGTCTCGTCGCGGTGCTTTCGGGTGGCGCGGGTTCCTTCGTCAAGCCGAACGGCGTCTGCGCCGGCATCACGATTCCGCTCACGGGTCCGACGCTGCGCGCACTGATCAACAACAACGGCGCCGGTGCGGCCAGCTTCTCCTTCAATGCCCCCGCTGCTGCGTGCGGCGCTTCGGTGGCCTTCGTGGACGTGGTCTCCTGCACTGCGTCGAACGCAGTCGTCCTCTAAACCCCCACACCCTCAATGGAACGAGCCGCCCTCAGGGGCGGCTCGTTGCGTTTCAGGCCCGACCTGAACTCAGTCCTTCGGCTCTTCCTTGTTC
>JAQBVK010000245.1 GCA_027623585.1 Planctomycetota bacterium | reverse complement strand
GCGCCTGGTCCGAATCCCTCGACGCCTTGCTCACCGCTGCGCCCGACTGGCGCGCACTCCCGCCCTACCTACGCGAGCAAGCCGTCGCCGCGCAACTGCGCGCGCTCGGCGAAACCGTCAGCCCTGCGCGCCTGCGCGATCTCGCCGGCGCGCTCGACACCCGCGGTCGCGCCGGCGTGGACTCGCAGCGCACGCTCGCCCTCACGGCGAGCGGCTGCTTAAGACTGGGTGGTTGAGAGGACTTCGCGCGCGCATTCGTAGTCTTCGTCTTGGACCAGCAGTTGAATGCCGTCCGAGAGTGCGGCGACGCCGGCGAGCATGTTCAGCGAGCCGCCGACGACCTCGGCGTGAATCCCGTGACGCTCGAGCTCCATGCGGGCGAGCTCCGCCAAGGCTTCGTTGTCGAATCGGCCAAGGCGGCGCGTCATGGTTTCATGGCGCCGCTCATCGCAGTACCAGGCTCTCGATGAAGAACTCCATCATGCGTTCGCGGTCGAGGCCGCTGTGGCCACGGTCGGGACCGACCTGTACCTCGAAGGATTTCTTGGCTTTCTGTAGCGCGTCGATCAGCATCATCGCGTTGGCAGGATGTACGTTGTCGTCGGCGGTGCCGTAATAGATCATTAAACGGCCCTTCAGGTTCTCGGCGTACTTCATCGCGCTGCCCGCGTCGTAGCCCTCCGCGTTGTCCTGCGGCAGCCCCATGTAACGCTCGGTGTAAATGGTGTCGTAATGGCGCCAGTCGGTCACCGCGGACGATGCGCAGGCCGCCGCGAACAGCTCGGGATGGCGCAGCAGGCACAGCGCCGACACGTAGCCTCCATAGGAGGTGCCGTAGATGCCGACGCGCTCGCGGTCGAGGTAGGGGCGGTCCCAGAGCGAGCGCACGCCGGCGGCTTGATCGTCGACTTCGACGACGCCGAGCTTTCCATAGATCGCGTCGAGCGCCGCCTTGCCGCGTCCGCCGGCGCTGCGCGAATCGAAGCTCGCATAGAGGAAGCCGTACGCGGTGATCCCGTTCGGCGGCCCAAAGCGCTCGGAAGCGCCGCCGCTGCCCGGTCCCGCGTACACGCTGATCAGCAGCGGATACTTGCGCGCCGGATCGAAGTGCGGCGGGAAGTGCAGCATGCCGTAGAGCGGAGTCTTCCCATCCGCGGCGCGGAACTCGAGCAACTCGGGCGGGCGGATACCGAGTTCCTCGAAGCCGGAGATCTCGCTCTCGGCGAGCACGGCGAGCACTTCGCCGTCCGCGCCGCAGAGGCGCGACACCGGCGGCATCGCGTGGCTTTGGGCGACGTCGGTGAAATGGCGGCCATCGCGGGAGAGGATGACGTCGTGATGCAGCGCCGGGTCGGTGAGGCGCAGGTCTCCCTTGCCGTCGAGTCCGACGCGATGGAATTGCGTCGTGAGCGGATTGTCTCCGCTGCGCGCGCGATACCACATCAAACCAGCCTCTTCGTCGATGCGGTCGATGCCCGCCACTTCGAACTCATGCTGCGTCAACGAGCGGATCAGCCCGTCGTGCAGGTCATAGAGGTCGTAGTTGTTCCAGCCGTTGCGTTCGCTCGCCCACACGAAGCGCCGGCCGTCTTCGAGCCAACGCATCTCAGGTGTGTTGCGCGTCCACGATGCCGGCCATTCTTCGCGCACGATCACGCGCACGGTTCCGCTGGCGGGATCCGCCGCGCAGAACTCCATCACCTTCTGGCGGCGATCGGCGCGGCGGAACAACACTTCAGCGCCGTCCTCGGACCAGGACACGCCATAGACGTAGTGTCCAGTCACTTCGTCGGTGAAGGGAGCGCCGCTGCGCACGTCGATTTCGACAGAACGCTCAGCCTTCAGGTCGTAGACCAACAAGCCCGGCACCGGATTCGGCGCGCCGGCTTTGGGATAGGCTTCGACCGCGAGCGTGGTCTGAAACGCGGTCTGTTCGAGCGCGAGGTGGTAGTCGCGCGCAGGGCTCTCATCGAAGCGGTAGTACGCGAGCCGCGAAGAATCCGGCGACCACCACATCGCCGTGCGCTGGCCGAGCTCCTCGCCGTACACCCAGGTCGCCGTTCCGTACTTGAGGCGATTCTCTGCAGAGGCGTCGGTGGTGAGCGCACGTTCGCTATCGTCGGAGGCAATGAGGAAGAGATTCCGAGCGCGATGGATCGCCGTGAAGGAGCGGTCGGGCGAAGCGGCGGAGTCGGATTGGCGGCCGCGAGCGGGGCCGCCTCGGCGCGCGCCGGAGCGGGGGCCGGTTTCGGTGGTGGTCGGCTCGGGCGGAGGCTGCGTGAGCGCGCCGCTCACGAGGTCGTAGCGGTGCGGTGTGCCGCGATGCAGGAACTCGAGCGTGGCGCCGTCGTCGGTCCAGCGGATGCCGCCGATCGCTCCGGAGGTCCATGCGTTGCGCAGTCGCGGTGCGACGCGCTCGTAGTCCGCGTGTCCGGGATATTCCGGGAGCCGGCTTTGTGCGCCCGCGGAACCAACTCCAGCGAGAATGATGAGAAAGAAGAGGGAGGCGCGGCGCATGCAGGGTGAGGCCATCCTGGCACGCTCCGGCCGATTGCTCAATCAGGGCAGGCCGAGCACCTGCGGGAGCACCCCTTCGGTGATCAGTTTTTGGCTCTTGTGTCCGCCGATGTAGAGCGTGGCCCAACTGCGCAGCGCGACCCCCGCGATCAGCAGCGCGACGCTGAGTCCATCGATGATGTCATCCCTCGCGCTCCCTTCCAGCCAGTAGCGGCCGCTCAAGATGGCGGCGAGCGCCAGCGGCAGGAGGATCCAGGAGCCGAGTTGGCGGCGCCATAAGAAGACTCTGCTCGAGTGCAGCGCGCGTGGACCGGGCGGTGAGGGCTTCAACACGGTTACTCATGGAAGCGCGGAACCGTGCCGATGTCTCTCAGATTCGCATCACTTCCTGTCGTGCATCACAGATAGAAGGCGAGACCGTTCGAGGCGCGTTGGACGTTGGCGGCTGCCGCCGCGCCGTTGAGTTGCACCACTTGGGCGACCGCGCGCGAGTTGGCGGGGGCGCCCGCCGGGATCTGCAGGATGTAGGGGAAGCTCGGCCCGGACTTGGAGAAGGTCCGCGTCAGGACCGTGGGCAGGCCGAACTGGCGGGTCCAGGTGCCGAAGTTACTGTTCGCCGGAGCGCTGGCGCAGCCTCCACGCGAGATCAGCACGTCGAGTGGCGCGTTGCCGTAGCAGGCAATGATGTCTTCTGGAGCGCCTTGCACTTCGCATGGGAAGTCTGCCCGCTTGCGCGGCGTGCCGCCGAAGTTGAAGGTGCCGACGTGCGTGTAGGGCGTGCCGGCGCCGAGACCGCTCCAGTCGCGCCATTCGTAACTGTCCACCGTTCCGTAACCGGCGCAGGATTGGATGAGAAGAATGGGGCCCCCGCGAAAAATGGTCATTGGCGTGAAGGACCATCCGATGTATGCCGCGCCGGGCGCTCCGTTTTGCGGCACGGTGCACTCCGCGCCGCCGGAAAGATCCACTGAAATGCTCCAGCAGCCGAAGTCAGGAAGTCCACTGATCAGATAAAGACAATTGGCAAAGCTCGGCAGGAGCGGAGTCCAGACGCTCGGACCTACGCCAGGCGTCGTGTCTTCATAGATCGAGAGCACGGCGTCGTAGTAACCGACGCTCGTGATTGCGCACTAAGCCCAACTGAAGCCGTTGATCTGTTCCTGACCGCCAACTCCCCGAGTGGGGAGTCCAATTTCGTCCACCCATTCTTGTTGGATCGTAGGGAAATTGATGGCGGCGTAGTCATACGCGTTGCACCAGATGGTGGAGAACAGGACGTCGGTTCAGGGGGTGCGTGGACCGGTGGGCGTGCGCTGGAAGCCGGTGTCGAAGTCGTAGCTGCCGTAGGAAAGATTGCAGACGCGATGGGTTTCGACCAGCGGTGCCGGCTGGGCTTGGGGAGAGGGGGCGGCGAGGGAGAGCAGGGCGAGGGCGGGGATAAGCATGGGGTGAGGATAGAGTGAAAGGGGATGGAAAGAGGGAGATAAAAAAGAAAGAAAAGACCGGGGGGCCTTCCCCCCCCGGGCCCCCAG
>JAQBVK010000244.1 GCA_027623585.1 Planctomycetota bacterium | reverse complement strand
CGCCGATCTCTACAAGGTAGTCGCGGTGGACCTCGAGGACGCCACGCTGCGCGCGCTGGAAGGACTCGGCCTGAGCAATAAGGAAGCATTGCGCTGCAAGAACATGCTCGCTTTGGGCATGCTCTATCACGCGTATTCGCGCTCGCTCGACACCAGCGAGAAGTGGTTGACGGCGAAATTCTCGAAGAAGCCGGCAGTGCTGGAAGCCAACTTGCGCGCTTTGCGCGCCGGCCACGCGATCGCTGAGAACCAAGAGTTGTTCACGGTCAAGTACGTGGTTTCCAAGGCGCCGCTGCCGCCGGGGACCTACCGCAACATCATGGGCAACCAGGCGCTCGCGATGGGCCTGGTCGCGGCGTCGAAGTTGGCGGGATTGAGGCTGTTCTACGGCTCGTATCCGATCACGCCGGCCTCCGACATCCTGCACAACCTTTCGCGCTACAAGAACTACGGCGTGATCACCTTCCAAGCCGAGGACGAGATCGCCGCCGCGACTTCCGCGTTGGGAGCCGCCTACGGAGGCGCGCTCGGCGTGACCGGCACCAGCGGTCCGGGCCTCGCGCTGAAGACCGAGACCATCGGGCTCGCGGTGATGACGGAGTTGCCGATGGTGATCGTGGACGTGCAGCGTGGCGGGCCGAGCACCGGCCTGCCGACCAAAACTGAACAGGCCGATTTGTTGCAGGCCGTGTTCGGACGTAACAGCGAGGCACCGTTGCCGGTGGTTGCCGCGGCGACGCCGGGCGACTGTTTCGCCGCTGCGATCGAGGCTGCGCGCATTGCCCTGACCTACATGACGCCGGTGATCTTGCTGTCGGACGGCTACATCGCCAACGGCGCCGAGCCGTTCTGTGTGCCGGACGTCTCCACGCTGAAGCGCATTCCGGTGCGCCATCCGCAAGCCTCGCCCGATTTCCGTCCCTATTCGCGCGATCCGGTGACGCTGGCGCGTCCGTGGGCGATTCCGGGCACGGCCGGGTTGGAGCACCGCATCGGCGGCATCGAGAAGGAGGACGTCACCGGGCACATCTCCTACGACCCGCTCAACCACGAGAAAATGGTGGGCATCCGCGAAGCCAAGGTGATGGGCGTCGCGAACTCTTACGCGCCGACTGAAATCTTCGGCGACGCGGATGCGGAACTCTGCTTGCTCGGATGGGGCTCCACTTATGGTCCGGTGCACGGCGCGGTCATGCGCGCGCGCGCCAACGGGCTCAAAGTCGCGCAAGTCCACCTGCGCAACGTCTGGCCTTTACCGAAGGATCTCGGCACGGTGCTGAAACCCTTCCGCAAGGTGCTGGTGCCGGAGATGAACCGCGGCCACCTCTGGCGGCTGGTGCGTTCCGAATTCCTGCTCGACGTCGAGCGTCTGTCGAAGGTTCAAGGCCGGCCGTTCAGCGTTGGTGAACTGTACAAACGCATTCGCGAGGAACTCGCATGACTCCGACCACTGCCGCCGCTTACACCAAGAAAGACTTCGTCACCGATCAAGACGTGCGCTGGTGCCCCGGTTGCGGGGACTACGCGATCCTGACCGGAGTCCAGCAGGCCTTCGCCGGCTTCGGCGTGCCGAAAGAGCAGCTCGTGATTGTGTCGGGCATCGGCTGTTCGAGCCGCTTTCCGTACTACATGGACGTGTTCGGATTCCACACCATCCACGGGCGCGCGCCCGCGGTGGCCACGGGCCTTAAGATCACGCGCCCCGATCTCGAAGTGTGGGTGGTCACCGGCGACGGTGACGCACTCTCGATCGGCGGCAACCACCTGATCCACGCGATGCGTCGCAACATGGATCTCAAGGTGCTGTTGTTCAACAACCGCATCTACGGGCTCACCAAAGGGCAGTACTCGCCGACCACCGCGCCCGGCCTGCGCACGCCGTCGACGCCGATGGGTTCACTCGACGCCGCTTTCAATCCGGTGGCGCTGGCGCTCGGCGCGGGTGCGACCTTCGTCGCGCGCACCGTGGACACGCAGATCCCGCATCTCAAGGCGGTGGTCGAAGCGGCGCACCGTCACAAGGGCTTCGCCTTCGTCGAGATTTTGCAGAACTGCGTAATCTTCAACGACAAAGTCTTCGATCACATCGTCGGCAAGGACGTTCGCGATGAGCGGATGGTGGATCTGCGGCCCGGACAGCCGTTGACCTACGGCAAAGGCGCCACCCACGGCTTGCGCTTCACGCCGACCTCCATCGAGTCCTGCGCGCCCGATCAAGCCGACCTTTGGGATGCTCAAGAGCCGAGCGGCGCTTCGGCGTATCGCATCTGCCAGGGCGACGAACGCGCTGAACTGCCGGTCCCGATCGGCATCTTCCGTTCGGTGTCGCGGCCGGTGCTCGACGCGCAGATCCAGGAGCAAGTCGCCGCGGCGCAGAAAGCGGGCGGCGACGGCACTTTGGAGTCCCTGCTCGCCGCCGGCGAAACTTGGCAGGTCGTCTGAACATCCAGGAGTCGCGTTGCGCTTGCTCCTGGTGCGACACGCGATTGCGGAATCGCTGACCGACGCGGCGTCCGATCCGGATCGCGCGCTGACCCGCGTAGGCCGCGTGCGCTTCCAGCGCGACAGTCTGCCCTGGCTCGAGCGACAGGGAATGTGCGATCGTTTGCTCTACTCGCCGTGGCGCCGCGCGCGGCAAACCGCCGCCCTGCTGCGCGCGCTCCTCGTTCCGTCGGCTGCGATGGAGCCGTGTGAAGCTCTCGCCGCGCCGCCGGATGAGCGTACGCTCGGCTTGCTCGCGGCAGAGCGCGTGGTCGCGGTGGGTCATCAACCCTGGCTCGCGCAGCTCGCCGTGATCGCCTGCTTTGGCAAGGGCGCCGAAGATTTTTCGGAGCGGATCGCACTTCGAAAGGGTGGCGCGCTGCTGCTCGAAGGCGAGTTCAAGCCGGGAGCGATGCGTCTGATGGCGTTGTTTTCGCCGGCGCAGGGATGAGCAAGCGTGCCGGCAAGAACCCTTCCGCACGCGCGAGCGGCGGCGGCGCGTTGGCGGCCCATGCCGCCGCCATGCGTCCGACTTCGTAGCCGCAACTGATGCCGTGTCCGCCGAGAGCGGCAGCCCAATACAAACCTTGCGCGCGCGGATCGGGGCCGATCACAAAGCGCCGGTCGTCGGCGAAGGTGCGCATCGCCGCCCACACGTGCCGCACCGGCGCGTCCGCGCAACCGGGAAGCCAGCGCCGCGTCTTGCGCGCGAACTCGTCGAAGACCGCCGGGTCGGTGCGCTCACCGAGAGCGGGTTCGACGTCCTGCTCGTCGCAGGCGGAGAGCAGCACTCCGCCCGATTCCGGCCGGAAGTAGAACTCTTCACCAAAGATCCAGGTGACCGGCGCGGCGGGATTCACGGCGGCGATCGGCGAGGTCACGAGCAAGTGGCGACGGCGCGGATGGAGGGGGAGCGGCAAGCCCACGGCGGCCGCCGGCTCCGCAGCCCAACCGCCGCCGGCGAGGACGACGGCATCGGCCTCGATCGCTTCCGGAACCGGCAAGCCGGGGCCGATGGCGCGCACGCCGCACACCCGGCCATCCCGGTCGCGCAGCAGATCCACCGCCGCGACTCCGGTGCGGAGTTCGCCGCCGGCCTCGCGTGCGCCGTTCAGGAAGCCTTGCAAGATCGCGTGCACGTCGAGCACGCCATCGGTCTCGCTGCGCCAGCAGCGCGCGATGCCGGGCGCGAGCAGCGGCCAGGCCTCGCGCAAGCGCGCGACCGGCACTTCGCACGCGCCTTCAGCGCACGCCGGATCCTCGGTCCATGCCGCGAGTTCTTCGGCCGCTTCGGCGGGAGCGCACAAGAACACGCCGCAAGGGCGCAGCACGCGGTGCGTGGCGAAGCCTTGCGGGGGATCGCGATAGAAGCGGGCGGAAGCGCGCGCGAGCGCGTGCAGGAGCGGATCGCTGATCGCGGAGCGCAAAATCGCGGCGTTACGCGCGGTGGAGTGCGCTCCCGGCTGCCGCTCGCGCTCGATCAGCACGGTTTCGACCCCATGATCGCGCGCCAAGCTCCAGCAGGTCGCCGCGCCTGCGATGCCGCCGCCTACGACCACAATGCGCCGCGCCCCCATGTCCGGCCGTATTCTAGGCGCATGTTGCTCGCCCTCGTT
>JAQBVK010000243.1 GCA_027623585.1 Planctomycetota bacterium | reverse complement strand
ATCGAGCAAGGCGAAGGAACAGCGCGGCCGGAGCAAGGCCTCGAGCACCTCTGCCGACCACCGCGGATCCGGATCGGCAAGAACTTCCGCGTAGGCGCGGGCGAGCGCGCTCTCGGCGAGCCGGTTCCATTGCGCGTCGAGGGTGAGTCGAACGTCTTGTCCGTCTTGCGCCGCGACGAACTCCACTTCCAGCGGTTGCGCGTCCTCGTCGGCGCCGCGCAGAACGCGCAGCAGGCCGTGCTGCCCGCGGAGGCGAACGTCGAAAGCGGCTTCGGCGCCGAAGGAACCGATCAGTTCGTCACGGCGCGGCGCTTCGCGCGCGAGTTCATTTTGCAAGGCGCGATAACGCGCCTCCTGCTCACTGCTGCGCTCGAACACGCGCGCGAGGTCGCGGTACTCCTCACGCTGTAGCGACCAGTCATCGAGCTCTTGCTCGTTGGGCACGCGCACGAGGCCGACGAGATGCGGAGCGCCTCCTTCTGGATACTCACGCCGGGGCACTTCTCGCACCGTGAATCCAGGAAAGGCGGCAGCCTCTTGCACCAACAGATCGACGGCGGGAAAGTCCAGCGCGCGCCCGACGGTCAAGGATCGGTTCGCGTGCAAGGCGAAGCGTTGCGCACGCAACAAGCCGACCGCATCGGCCGGCGCTGCGCGAATGACCGCTTCGAGCACCGGCAACACGGCTTCAGCCGGCTCGCGTTCGAGCAGTAAGCGGCCGAGAGCAGCCGCGCTGAGCGACAGTTGCCAGCGCTCTTGCAATCCGTTGAGCAAGGAGGTGCCCAGGACCGGCGCCTGTGGACTCCCGCGCAACGACGCGAGCACTCCGCCGACGTCGAGCTCGCTCGCGCGCGCTGCCGCCTGACGGAGGGCGCGGAACTCCGCCTCGGCTTGCAATGCGAGCCGCTGCTCGTCGAGCCGCCGCATCAACGCTGCTTCATCCTCGCCCAAGGCACGCGCCAAGCGCCGCCAATCGGCGCGCGCGCGCTGCAGGGAATCGTGATACCGAGCCGCCGCCCAGGGAAATGCGTCGCCGAGCGCGAGTCCTTCACGCGAAGCGCTCCAGCGGGTGAAGGACTCCGACTCCGCGCTGCGCACGCCGGCGAGGCGCCGCAGATAGAAACTCAGGTCTTCGCGCTCGCGAGTCGACAAGGCGGCCAGATCCTGAGGCCGGCACGCGAGCCAGTAGGTAGCGGAAGACTCGGCGCGCTCGAAGGCTTCAGCGAGTCCGCCCAGATCGAGGCCGAGCAGCGCGCCCGCCTCGAACAACTGCGCCGACGGATGCCCGCGACGGAAGTCGCGATAGTGCCAGATCAGATCATAGGAACTACTGTCCTCCGCGAGCACGCGCGCCGCGCGATCCAGGATCCGCCCGCGCCGATACGGAATCTCGCCGCCGGAGAGCCGCGCGCGCCACGCCTCACGCTGCCAGTCCTCATGCTCCAAGATCTGCAGTTGCGCAAGCCGCGCCAACAGCGCCACCACCAACACCGCGAACACTCCCACGAGCACGGCGACGCGCTGCGCTCTCATGACGAGGCTTCGCGGTTCCAAGACGCGGGCGCGGACAACAGCATCCAGAACGCGCCGACCGCGAGCGCGCGCACGGCGAGGACGGCGGGCGGGAGCGCCGCCTCAGCGAGTGAGGCCGCGCGCGCGTCCAACAAGGTGGGAATCGCGGCGGCCGCACTTCCCACCACCAAGCGCAGCGGCACGAAATGCTCACTCAACCTTCGATGCAGCAGTTCGCGCACGCAGACCGCGGCAACCAGCCCGGCGCACGAAGAAACGAGGGAGACGCTGCTCACGGTGGCGCGCAGAAGACCGAGCAACAGGATGAATCCACCCGCGCGTCGCCAGGAGTACGGCGCGGGCACGGGCACGGCTCCCAACGCGAGCAGCAACCATACATCCGGATACCAGGCGCCTCCAGGCAACAGGCGAATTGCCGGCGCCAGCAAGGTCACCAGCAACGCGATCGGCAACAACAAGCGCCAACGCGGCGTCCGCATCAGAGTTCGCGCGTGAACGGCGCCACGAGAAACTGCACGGCGCCGGTCGGAGGAGGAAGATCGCCCGGTGCGGCAAGCCACAGGCCGCGCGGTACGCCGCCGAGGCCGCGCGTGAACCAACCCGGGGCCGCCGATCCGTCGGGCGCGGCGAGCGCGGCTCCCCGTTCGATCCAATGGCTCGCGTCGTCGTTGCGAATCCAGCACAGCCTTCCACGCTGCCGGTGTACCGGGCCCAGCACTCGGCCCGCGCGCAGCGCCACCGTCGGCGCATGGGGAAGAGATTCCGAAAGCGCGTAGGCGCTGAAGCGGCTGCCAAGCACCGCGTCCCAACGCAGCGCTTCAACCGCGTCCGCTTGCGCGGGCTCGGGAGGCTTCACCGGCAATAGAGGCAGCGCCCCCGCCGCGACGTACACGCGACCTTCCGCCAAGCTCGGCAGAGTGCCTTCCACCACCCAGGCTTGTTCGCCGCGACGTAGGTCGCCGAAACTCGCGCACACACCGAGCTCGAGCCCGGCGGCAACCAGCGCAGGCGGGTCACTGCGCCTGCCACGAAACTGCACGGCACAACCCGGATTCGGAGTGGCTCCGTCGGCGATCGGCGAGAGCAGAGCGGGCCGGCGACTGCGGCCGATCAGAATCGCTCCGATGTCCTCCCCCGCAGCGGATTGCAGCCGTACGCCCGTGCGTTCATCCGCGGCGCGATAGTGGAGCAGCAGCGCGCGGTCTTCCTCCACCTCCGTGATGCGCCCGAGGTAGGCGCCGCCACAGGCGGCGACCATGCCTTCGGCGAGACCGATTCTGCTCCCGGCACCGAGGCGCAAGGCGCTGCCTTGTCGTTCAATGCCGACCACCGGCACTTCGATCCACGCCAGTCCGCTCACCGGCTTCGGCAGCGCCACGGCACGCTCCGCGGCATCGAGCCAACCCGCCGCCGGAGCCTCAGCCATCGGGCTCCGAGCGCTCGCCGGAGCCACGAGTCGTCCGATCCAGAACGCGGCGGTCGCAATCGGAGGTGCGACGAAGCCGAGGGCGCGATCGCAAACGCGCTCCACCGCCGTGGACGGCCACCACGACAGCAGTATGGCGAGGATCAGCGCGGCGCCGAGCAGCAGCGCGCGGCGCTCGCGCTCCGCGCCGGGCAGGAGCCACACTAGCCCAGATCCTCGCCTTCGGAGAGGAAGTGCGAGTACAGATCGAGGTCTTCGAGGAATTTGGCCGTGCCGCGCACGACCGCAGTCAGCGGCTCCGCGTCGATCCGCGTCGGCAATCCGGTGTTCTTGGTGATGAATTCAGAAAGTCCCGGCAGCAAAGCGCCGCCGCCCACCACCACGATGCCGGTTTCGAGCAAGTCACTGCCGATCTCAGGCGGCGCCTGCTCGATGCAGTCGAGAATCACACGCAGAATGCCGCGCAGAGGGTCGTCGAGCGCATCGCGGATCTCCGTGCTGGTGATGATCGCCTTACGCGGCATCAGGTTCAGCGTGTCGCGGCCCGCGATCTCGAGCGTTTTCTCGTTTTCCAGCGGAGAGGCCGACCCGATCGTCTTCTTGAGTTGCTCGGCGGTCTGCGGCCCGATCTGCAGGTTGTGCGTCTTGCGCACGTAGTCAATGATCGCTTCGTCGAGGTTGTCGCCGGCGAGTTTCACGGATTTCACCGCGACCGCGCCGCCGAGCGCAAGCACCGCCACTTGAGTGGTGCCGCCGCCGATGTCCACGATCATCGAACCTTCGGCTTCCGTGATCGGCAGGCTCACGCCCAGCGCGCCCGCCATCGGCTGCTCCACCAGGTAGACCTTGCGCGCGCCCGCGCGCTCGGCGCTATTGATCACGGCACGCCGCTCGACCGTCGTGATGCCGCACGGCACCGCCACGACCACACGCGGGCGCACCCAAGCGCGCCCTTCGTGCGCCTTGCGCAGAAAGTAGCGCAGCAACTTCTCGGTGATCTCGAAGTCGGCGATCACTCCGCCCTTCATCGGGCGCACGGCTTCGATGTTGGTCGGCGTCTTGCCGAGCATGCGATAAGCTTCGACGCCGACGCCCTGTCCGTCGAGGATCACGTCGTTGGTGCCCTTGTAGACGGCCACCAC
>JAQBVK010000242.1 GCA_027623585.1 Planctomycetota bacterium | reverse complement strand
GATCCGGTGCGCGGCGAAGACTCGATCCGCGGCATGTTCCAGACCCTGTTCCACGAGGCAGCGCACCAATTCGTGTCGCTGACTGGCAACGGCGTGCCCGGCTGGCTCAACGAGGCCTATGCCTCCTTCTTCGAAGGCACCGTGATTCTCTCCAACGGCTCAGTGCGCTGGAACCAGGTGAACCCGGGACGGCTGTTCGCGCTCACGCCGCGGCTGGAGAAGGGCTGGATGACGGATCCCGGCGAAGGCGAAAAAGGCGCCGACGGCGTGGTTACGAACGTCGAACGCGCGCCGACCTTCCGCATGCTGGTGGAAGGCGAGTACGCATGGGGACCGGTGTGGTACGCGCCGACTTGGGGCGTGGTGTACTTCCTCTACAACTGGCGCGATCCCGAGACCGGGCGCGCAGTGCTGCGCGATCCGCTGCACGAGTACTACCAGGCGCGCGCGGGCTTCCTGAACCCTGACAAGCGCGCCGAACACTTCGCCGAAGTGGTGCTGTCGGGCAAGAATGCGCCGGCGAAGGACGTGGACGAGCTTAATGAGGTGTGGAAAAACTGGATGCTCGCGCTGCGCGACGCGCAGCTCGGCAAGGGCGAAGGCGTGATGGGACCGATGGCCTACGGCGACGCGGCGTTGAAACGCGGCGACAAGGAACTCGCCGCCGAGTTGTACGAAGAGGCCTGGTTCACGCAGCGCGACGACCCGGAGGTGCTGTGGCGCCTCGCCGAAGTCCTGCACGCGCTCAAGGAACTCGACCGCGCCGCCTCCCTGTACCGCGCCTTCGCGGGCGAAATGGGCCTACGCGGCCTCGTCGATGACCCGCGCTTCGCGAAGGCGATCGAGCTCATGGAGAAACTCGATCCCTCGCACCGCAAGCACGAGGCGCTCAAACAGCGGCTCGGCGAGCAGGGCATGATCCTGGCGCGCTCGTATCGCGAACGAAAGATGCCGCGCATGGCGATGGAGATCGCGCGGCGCATGAGCGCCTCCTGGTCCATGCCCGAGGCGATGGAGTTCTACGCCGACGTCGCGCGCGAGAGCGGCGTCAGCCTGGCGCGCTGGAAGATCGCCTACAACGAGTACGACCTCGAAGGCTGGTCCACCAACAAGGCCTACCGCGCCTACGGCAAAGTCATCGAGTCCGACGTGGTCTTCGACGACACCATCAGCACTGACCGCGGTCAGCTGCAGACGCAGGAGCTCGCCTACGACGCCGCCTTCGAAGGTGATTTCTCGCTCGAGGCCGACATGCGCTTCGGCAAGGACGGCACCGTGATGGGCTTGTGCTTCGGGCGCAAGGACTCCGACAACACGCACGCGGTGGTGCTGCACCGCAAGGGCTTCCTCGACGTCAGCACCAAGGCCGGAGCGTCGTGGACGGTGCGCGACCACCTGCAGATCCCGCTGCACCCCGAGGAGTGGACGCGCGTGCGCATCGACGTCGTCACGACCAGCGATGGCAAGGCAGAGGTGGACGTGTATCTCGACGGCAAGTGGATCCGCACCTCACGGATGCCGCGCGACAGCGTGCGCGGCTCCTTCGGACTGATCACCGCCACCGGCCGCGCCGACTACCAGGAGATTCGCCTGCTCGCGCGCGATCCTCACGATCCGGCGGCGCGCGTCGAGCGCGAATTGGCGCTGCAGCGACGAAAGGAAGACGCCAGCCTGCGCGTGCCCGGAGTGTTCCTCGGCATGGAGCCGCCGCCCCTCGTGGAGGGTGAATGGCTGCAGGGCGAGCCGGTGGATTTGTTCGCCGCGCGGGGCCGCCCGGTGGTGGTTTGTTTCTGGACCACCTATCAGGACGAAGCGATCCCGACCTCGGCCTACTACGCCGCCATGGCGAAGGATTACGCCGAACTCGGCCTGCAAATCGTGGTGGTGGTTTCGAACGATCAGAGCGTGGAAGAAATCCACGCTTGGCTCGCGAAGCACCCGATGGATGGCGTGTCGGTGCTGCGCGACACGCGTCACCTGCTCTATCCGGCCTACAACGTGGTGCCGGAGGGTTGGGGGCTGCCGCGCATCCTGCTGCTCGACGTCGATGGCACCGTGGCCTGGGAGGGCGATCCGAACCTATCCAAGGGCACCGGCTGGGATCCCGAGGATCCGACGATGACGCCGATCGACGTCGCGATCGATGATCTGGCGGCGCGGCGCAAACTCTTCGAGATCGCGGATCTTCTGCCGCAGCTCGAGTTCGCGCAGCGCGCGCTCGCTACGGAACGATATCGCGAAGCGATTCTCGCCGCGAAACCGCTCGCCGACCTGGGTCCGGAAGCCGAGTTCTCCCCCGCCGTGGGCGAGGCGCGGGACGTGGTGGCGCGCGCCGAAGCCGCGGGCGTGGCATTGTCGAAGAGCGCCAATGCGGCCGAGAATGACGACCGCGTTCTCACCGCGCGCGCGCTGTGGCAGCGCATCAGCACCGAGTTCCCTGGCGGCGAACTCGAGATCCTCGCAGTGGTCCGCGTTCAGCAGCTCGATCGAGATCCGCGCCACCGCGAAGCAATGAAAGGTTGGAAGGTCCTCGAGAAAGCCGCTGCCGAAGCCGAGAAAGGCAAGAGCGCCGCCGAAGTGCTCACGCGCATCGACGAAGCCATCGCCGCCGCGCCCGGTTCGATCGAAGTCCAAGCCGCCGCCGCCGCCCTGCGCGCCACCCTGCTCGCCCCCGACGGCGGTCCGCCAGCGATCCCCGCCGAGTGGCGACGCGTGCAACCGTAATACGGAGCCTGACTCCGTATTTGACTCCGTATTTCGACGCCTCTACAGCTTCTGCAGCGCCTTCTCGGTCAGCTCCAGTGCATCGCTGACGTCCTTGGAGCTGACGCCGAGGTGCGGGCGGAAGCGGATCGTGCGATCGCCGCAAACCAGGCCGAGCAGGCCATCAACTTGCATCAACTTGTGCAGGCGATCGCGGCGCGCGCCGTCGGGCAGATCGAAGGCCATCAGCAGACCCAATCCACGCGCGTTCGAAACCAAC
The DNA here is from genome assembly GCA_027623585.1 of Planctomycetota bacterium. Classification (GTDB taxonomy): domain Bacteria; phylum Planctomycetota; class UBA1135; order UBA1135; family UBA1135; genus JAQBVK01. The sequence continues at coordinate 1,130 of JAQBVK010000242.1, read as the reverse complement.
TCATGCCTCGCTTGCAGCCCGCGCATGCCGGCCAGCCACTCGAGGCCGCGGGTCGCAGCGTTGGCGCCTAGGTCTTCATCCCGAATCACTTCCAGGATCCGCGTCGCGCGCACCATGTCCACGAGATTTCCTCCCCAGGTGGAATTGATTCGGCTCGAGGTCTCGAACACGTTACCCGGAACTTCCATGACCTTCGGCCCGGCCATGATTCCGCACTGCTGCGACTTCTTGCCGAAGGCGAAGACGTCGGGTGCGATGCCGTAGTGCTCGAAGGCCCAGCGCTTGCCGCTGGTGAAGAATCCGGTCTGCACCTCGTCGAGCAAGAACAGGCAGTCGTACTTCTCGCAGCGCGCCTGCAGGCCCTGCAGAAACTCCGGCCGGAAGTGCCGATCCCCGCCCTCGCACTGCATCGTTTCGATCAGAATCGCGGCGATGTCGTCGCCATGCGTCGCGAACATCGCGTCCACTTGCTCGAAGGCGGCTTGTTCGGCCTGCGCGTGCGACACCAGATCCGCGCCCTCGAGCGGGAATCTGACCGCCGGCGCCTCGCAACGCGGCCACGCCGTGAACTTCGGGAAGTACAGCACCTTGTCGGGCCGCGTGTTGGTCACCGACATCGTGTAGCCGGTGCGGCCGTGGAAGGCCTTCTTGAAGTGCAGGATCTTCTGGCCGACGTCCGCGTCGACGCCCTTGGCGCGGTTCCGCCGCACCTTCCAGTCGAAAGCCACCTTCATCGCGTTCTCGACCGCGAGCGCACCGCCGTCGACGAAGAACATCTTGTCGTAGCCCTCGGGGCGCGCGACCTCCGCCATGCGCTCGACGTAGTGAGCCAATTCCACACAATAGAGATCCGAGTTCGACGGCCGGTTCGCGATCACGCGCGCGATGCTCTTCTGCCACGCCGAGTCGAGCAGCGCCGGATGATTCCACCCGATCGGCGTCGAGCCGAAACAGCCGAAGAAATCGAGGTAGGTCTTGCCGCTGCGTCCATCGTGCAGGCGCGCGCCGCTCGACTTCTCGAAGTCGAGCACGAAAGGCATGCCGTCGGCCAGCATCCAGCGACCGAGAGATTCATGGACGTCTTGCGGACGGAGAGCAGCGTTGGAAGCGGTCGAGGTCATCAGGATCAA
>JAQBVK010000241.1 GCA_027623585.1 Planctomycetota bacterium | reverse complement strand
TGTGTTGGTCGGTGTCTGAGGCGCATCGACGCTTGCTCGAAGCGGGCGGCGCAGGTCCGGCCATGCATCGCAGCCGCGCGCTGCATTGGATCCGCCGCCTGGAGCGGCGCGATCCATCCGCGCGGCTCGGACTGCTGCGCGCGCGCCTCGGCGCTCTGCGCGAGCGGCTCGACGCCGCGAATCCTCACAGCCTGCTGGCGCGCGGTTGGGCATTGGTCGAAGTGCCGGGCCGCCCCGGCTATCTGCGCCGAGCTCGCGAAGTCACCAGCGGAGATGCGTTGCGCATCCACCTTGCCGAAGGCGAAGTGGCGGCGCGGGTAGACTGAGGAAGCATGGCCAAGCCGCGCGCGAACCCCGAATCGGAGCCGCCGCCGTCCTTCGAGACCCAACTCTCCCGGCTCGAGGAGCTGGTGCGCAGCCTGGAAGGCGAGGAGCTCGGCCTCGAGTCCGGCGTCGAGCGTTTTCGAGAGGGAGTGGAGATGTTGAAAGGATTGAGTGAGGCCCTCGCCGGCGCCGAGCAGCGCGTCCAAGAACTCACCACAGGTCTGCGACGCGAGCTCGAAGAGCTCGAACGGGCGGGGGACGCGGTTGACGGCGACGGTGTCTGAGTTCGCTGCTTGGCTCGAGTCGACCCGCGCTCGCGTCGACGGGGCGCTGGAGTCGGCGCTCGCTGCCAGCACGCTCGCCTCAGCGCCGCCCCCTCTGCCGGAGGCGCTACGCCGCGCCTTGTTGGCGGGTGGCAAGCGCGTGCGGCCCGCGCTTTGCCTGCTCGCCTGTGAAGCCGAAGGCGGCAGCCTCGTCCAAGCGATGCCCGCGGCACTCGCGCTGGAATGCGTTCACACTTATTCGCTGGTCCACGACGATCTGCCCTGCATGGATGACGATGCCCTGCGCCGGGGGCAGCCCACCCTGCACGTGGTGTATGGGGAAGCAATGGCGGTGCTCGCCGGAGACGCGCTGCAGGCGCTCGCCTTCGAATTGCTCGGCGCCCAGGCGGATGCCGGGCTCGCGCGCGATCAAGTCCGGCTGCTCGCGCGCGCGGCCGGCGCAGCCGGCATGGTCGGCGGCCAGGCCCAGGACATGGAATCCCAAGGGCGCGCGTGCGGCGACGAAACCGTTCGATCGATTCACGAGCGCAAGACCGGGGCGCTGATTCGGGCCTCCTTCGCCTGTGGCGCGCGCGCCGCGGGCGCCGACCCGGAGCGCTGGCGCCCCTTTGCCGAAGCCATCGGCAGGCTCTTCCAAGCCACCGACGACCTGCTCGACGCGACCCGGAGTTCGGCCGAGCTCGGCAAGACGGCGGGCAAGGATGCCGGCGCCGGTAAGGCCACCTTGGTCGCGGTCCACGGACTCGAAGCCGCTCGCGCGCTCGCGCGCCGTGAGGCGGAGGTCGCCCGGAGCGCGCTGGCGACGCTGGCGCCACGCGTCCGTTACGATGAACTCGCGGACCTTCCGCGTTTTCTTGAGGAGCGTGCGCGATGAAATCGCCCCTGCGTCTCGCCACCCTGCGCTCGCCCGCCGACCTGCGCGGTCGCACCACGCCCGAGTTGGAGGCGCTGTGCGCCGAGATCCGCTCGGCTTTGATCGAGAAGGTCTGCGCCACCGGCGGCCATCTTGGCAGCAACCTCGGCGTGGTCGAGCTCACGGTCGCCCTGCACGCCTGCTTTGACTTCTTGCGTGATCGATTGGTCTTCGACGTGGGGCACCAGTGCTATCCGCACAAGATGTTGACCGGACGCTTCGACCGCTTCAGCACGCTGCGCAGCACCGATGGCTTGTCCGGTTTCTGCCACCGCGATGAATCGCCATACGACCTGCTCACCGCCGGTCACGCCGGAACCGCGATCTCCTACGCGCTCGGCCAAGCCGAGGCGGCGCGCGGTCTCGGAGGTCCAGGCGGGGATCCGTGGAGCGTGGCCCTGGTCGGCGACGCGGGTTTCGGCGCCGGCGTGGCCTTCGAGGGGCTGACGCAAGCCGCCGATCGGCATGCGCGTCTGATCGTGGTGCTCAACGACAACGAGTGGTCGATCGCGCGCTCGGTGGGCGCGCTCTCGCGCTATCTTTCGCGGATCCGATCTTCGCGCACCCTGCACAAGGCCTACGAGCGGCTCAAAGACGCCACTTACGGTCTGCCGTGGGTGGGTTCGCGGTTGGAAGAGATGGGCGAAGTGCTGCGTCGCACGCTGGTGCCCGGTCACGTGTTCGAAGAACTGGGAGTGAATTACGTCGGGCCGCTCGACGGGCACGATCTCGCGGTGGCGCAGGACGCGCTCGAACGCGCGCGGCGCATCGATTCGGTCACGCTGATCCACTTCCTTACCGAGAAAGGGCGCGGTTACGGGCCGGCGGCGGAAGATCCGGAGCGCGCGCACGGCGTCAAGCCGCGCGCCACGGCGAAGTTGCCGAGTCCGGTGGAAGCGGCAAAGGCGGCCGCGCGGCCGCAGCGCAAGTCGTTCACCGCGCTCTTCGAGCAGGCGCTGGTCGATTGCGCCGCGCGCGAGCCGCGCGTGCACGCGATCACCGCGGCGATGCCGAGTGGCACCGGTCTCGCGCGCTTCGCGGAGGACTTCCCGGAACGCTTCCACGACACGGGAATCACCGAGCAGCACGCGCTCGCGATGGCGGGCGGGATGGCAACGGCCGGACTCAAGCCGGTCGCCGCGATCTACTCCACCTTCGTGCAACGCGGCTACGACCAGGTCTTCCAAGAGATCGCCCTGCAACGCGCGCCGGTGGTCTTGGCGCTCGATCGCGCGGGCTTGGTCGGACAGGATGGTCCGACCCACATGGGGCTCTACGATCTCGCCTTCCTGCGGCCGTTGCCGGGCTTCGTGTTGGCTTCACCGCGCGATGCGGTGGATTTGCGGCGCATGCTCGAAGCCGGGATCGCTGCCGACACGCCGTGGGCTTTGCGCTGGCCGCGCGGCGACGCGCTCGAGGCCTTGGGATCGGAGGCCGCCACCCGTCCGCCGATGAAGCCCGGAGTGGCGGAGCAGTTGCTGCGAGGAAGCGACGGCTGCGTGCTCGCGCTCGGCGCGATGGTCGAGCCGGCGCTCGAAGCGGCGCGGCTCCTGCGCGAGGAGCATGATCGCTACGTCGAAGTGTGGGATGCGCGGTTTTGCAAGCCGCTCGACGAGCGCATGCTGGAGGAAGCTTCGACCCGCTTCGCGTGGATCGCGACGGTCGAGGAACACGGACTGCAGGGCGGCTTCGGATCGGCGGTTGCGGAGTGGCTGGCCGATCATGGCCGCAGCGCGCGCCTGCTCCGTCACGGCGTCGGCGATCTGTTCGTGATGCACATGAGCACGCGTGAGGAACAATTGCGCGCCTGCGGCCTCGATCCGGTGTCGCTGGCGGGCCGCTGGGCGGCGGAACTCACGCGCGGCGCGCACGCGCCCTCCGCATCCCGATGAGCAACGCGCACTTCTCGAGCTCTGAACGCGCGGCGATGCCGAAGGACCGGCGTCCGCGCGTGCTGATTCTCGGCGATCCTGACAAGGAGGAGTCGCCGCGCCTCGCCGAAAGTTTGCGCGCCCAACTGGCGCCGCGAGCGGATGTCGTGGGTGTGGAACTGGCGCGAGCGGAGACCACGATCAGCGCTCCGCTCGACCTATTGATCGTGATCGGCGGCGACGGCGCCTTGCTCGCCGCGACGCACCGCCTGAATGGCGCGCGCGTTCCAGTAATGGGGGTGAACGTCGGAACGGTCGGCTTTCTCGCGGCGGTCGCGCCGGCGCGGGCGCTCGCGATGCTCGACCTCGTGCTGGCTGGAGAAGCGCCGGTCGAAGATCGCACGATGCTCGCCTTCGAAGTGATTCGCGCTGACGCCGAGCCGGAGCGTGGACACGTATTGAACGACCTGGTGCTCGCGCGCGCACAGGAGCGCAGCCTCTCCGAAGTCGAACTGCTCGACGAGGGGCGCTGGGTCTGTTCCTTCCGCGGCGACGGCGTGATCGTGTCCACCGCCACCGGCTCCACGGCCTATAACCTGGCGGCCGGAGGCCCGATCATTTCGCCGCGCCTCGACGCGGTGGTGCTGTGTCCGCTCGCGCCCTACGCCTTGGCGATGCGGCCCTTGGTGCTCCCTTCCGAGCGACAGTTTGAATTGCGTGCGCGCTCGGCG
>JAQBVK010000240.1 GCA_027623585.1 Planctomycetota bacterium | reverse complement strand
CCACGACCGGCGCGATTGCGTCGAAGAAGGAGAGATGCTCGGCGCCGGTCAAGCGTTGCAGGTCCTGCGCGAGCGGCTCGCTGGTGAGCGGGCCGCTCGCAATCACGCAGGGGCGTTCCGCGGGTACGCGGAGCGCTTCTTCCCGCCGTAACTCGATGCGCGGATGCGCCTCCAGGGCGGCGGTCACCGCGGCGGCAAAAGCGTCGCGATCCACCGCGAGCGCGCCACCTGCAGCGACGGCGTGCGCCTCCGCGACCTCGAGCAGTCGGCAGCTGAGCGCGCGTAGCTCCGCCTGCAAGACGCCGCCTGCGCGATCAGGGAGCAGCGAGCCGAGTGAGTTCGAACAGACCAGTTCCGCGCAATCCGATCCGCGGTGCACTGCAGTGCCGCGCTCGGGCCGCATCTCGTACAGCCGCACCTGCAAGCCGGCGTCGGCGAGTTGCCAAGCGGCTTCGGAGCCGGCGAGCCCGGCGCCGATCACGGTCACGTGGTCCGAAGATGATGCCAAGATTTTCCGCAGAGCGTCGTCAGAGGGGGGACTCTCCGAAACTCGACCCGACAGAGTACCGCATCATGCACATCCCGACCGTTCGCGACCGCTCAGCGCCCGAAGGCGAGCGCGACCGCCGTCGGCCGATTGTGCGAGGCCCCGATGAGCACGCGCTCCGGCAACACCTCGATGCGCGCATCGTCTTGCTCACCGAGCGGGTAACTGCCGGTTGCCTGCACCAGCCTGTGCGTGCACGGAGTTCCGTCCGGTCCGTTCGTCGAGTCCGACTCCAAGCGCAAGAACAGCAAATTCATCACCACGCGCGAGTCCTCGCGCAGCGCAGCGGTGCGCAGCACGTGCGTGCCATCGGCGAGCAATCCCAAGTGCTGATAGCCGCAGCTCTCTCCTTGCGGGGCCGCGCGCGCGAGCCAAGTCTCGAATTCCTCGAGACGCTTCGGATGGATCAATGGAGCACGGAAGCCGGAATCCTCCGGCACCGGACGGCTCCGCAGCGCGCCGGTCGGCACCCAACCGAGCAGCGCAGCGACCGTTGCCGCCGCCACCAGAGCCAGTCCCCATGCGAGCATCCTTCCGTTTCCTCCTTGTGGGTCGTTCGCACCCTATCTCGCGGCGGTGGGCGATCTCAAGTCCGCCTTCACCATTCCTCGCGCAGACCGGCCTGAACCCGGACTGGGCCTTGGATTCTCCAAGTTCCCGAAACCCTAGAATGTGAAGTCATGTTGACGCCGATCCTTTTGGCAGTCGCCCTCTGCGGGCAGGAACCCGCCGTTCCGGCCCGCGCCGCCCCGACCGTGCTCGACCGCGTAACGGTCTACGACGGGCAGGCTCTCGTCGAGCGTCTCGTTGCGGCTCAGGCGGACCTCGCCGGTCCTGTCACTCTGGTGCTGGGGCCGTTCCCAGCTTCTGCAAATCCGTCTTCCTTCCAAACCGAGGTCACATCGGGTGACGTCGTCGTGCAGGGACTCGAAATGCGCACCCGTGCGGGTGAGACCTTGGCTGAAGGGGAGCGCGAAACGCTCTCGAAAGCTCTCGTCGAACAGCGCATCGCTCTGCGCGGCGTGGAAACGGAACTGCAGTCCGTGCAAGCTGCGAAGGACGCCGTCTCTGGCTTGATCTCCGGCCTCGCGGCCGGCGGCAAGGAACCCATGAGCACTTTCAGCGCCGAGGAGATCGTTCGTTTCGTGCGCACGCAAATCCACGCGCTCGACACCGACCAGGCCGAACTCGAGCGCCGGGCCACCGCGCTGAAGGCCGTCATTGAGGACCTCGAGGTCCAGCTCGCGAATGGCAAGCGGCGGGGATCCGAGCGCTATCAGGAGCTGCGGCTCGCCCTGCACTTCCAGAAGCCGGGCGCGGCGACCGTGCGCCTTTCCTACCTCGTGCGAGGGGCTTCCTGGGAACCGACCTACGACGTGCGCGTGGCGCCGGACCTGACCGGCGTGCGCGTCGGCTTCGTGGCGCAGGTCAGCCAAAGCACCGGCGAGGACTGGAACGACGCCGAGATCATGCTCTCGACCTCGCAGCCGAGCATCGGCCTCGATCCTCCGCAACCCCCGACGCGCATCGTGAGCGCATGGTCCTCCAGTCGAGGCCTTGCGAGCCTGGGCTATGTCGAGGGTTCCGTGACCGCCTCTCCGGCCACGCGCGCCGCCGAAATGGACGACTCCTTCGAAGCCCCTGCGGTGAGTTATCGCGACTTCGGCCTCTCCGCGCAGTTCGTGCTGCCGGGCCGCAAAACGGTGCCTTCGAACAATGAACCGCATCGCTTCGCAATCCGCGAAGTGCCGTTGCAGGTCAAGCCCTACCGTTACGTGGTGCCCTCTTTGAGCGATCGCGCCTACCTGCGCGCCGACGTCACCCTCACCAGCGGTTCGCCCTTGCTGGCCGGCGCCGCGCGCATCTTCCTCGGACCGGACTACCTCGGCGAGGCCGCCTTCCCGCTCATGAAGGTCGGCGACGGCACCACCTTGAACCTCGGCGTGGACCCAAACCTCACGGTGACTTGGGAAACGATTCAAGACGATCGGGAAAACCCCGGCCGCTTCTCGCTCTCCTCGACCGCGAGCATCACGCGCGTCTATCGCGCCTCCATGCGTCTGTCGGCGACCGCACGGAGCAGCGTGGACGTGATCGTCGAAGAGGCCTTGCCGATGAGCCGCGACGGGCGCGTCGAGATCAAGGTCGTGCAGTTGCAACCCGCTGCGCTCGACGCCGCGGAGGATCGCCTCGATCGGGAAGAGCGCGGACTCTACCGGTGGCGCCTGCGCATCGCGCCCGGCGCGACCGAGTCGGTGCGTTACGGCTACCAACTCTCCTTCGACGAAGATCTCGATCCGGTCGTAGGCGAAGAGTGAGCCGGCCCGTTCGCGTTCGCTTCGCGCCCTCGCCGACCGGGAAGCTGCACCTCGGAGGGGCGCGCACCGCGCTCTTCAACTGGGCTTTCGCGCGGCGCCACCAGGGGGTTTTCCTCCTGCGCATCGAGGACACCGACACCGAGCGCAACAGCGAGGAGTCCTTGCAATCGATCCTCGCTTCGATGCGCTGGCTCGGCCTCGATTGGGACGAGGGTCCCGAAGCAGGCGGCGACTACGGACCCTATTACCAGACCCAGCGTCTGGATCAGTACGCGGCCGCAGCGGCGCGCGGCCTCGAGGAAGGCTGGCTCTACCGCTGTTTCACGCCGCCGGCGGAGATCGAAGGACAGCGCGAAACGGCGCGCGCCGCGGAGCAGAACTGGCGCTTCGACCCGCGCTCGCGCGAATTGTCGCGCGCGGAGTCGGAACGGCGTTCGTCGGCGGGGGAGACGCACGTCCTGCGCATGCGCGTGCCGGACGGCGTCATGGTGCGCATTCCCGATCACGTGCGCGGTGAGGTCAGTTTCGCTTCCGAACAAGTCGAAGATTGGGTGGCGATGCGGTTCGGCGGCATGCCGACCTACAACTTCGCCTGCGTGGTGGACGATGCCGCGATGCAGATCAGCCACGTGTTGCGCGGCGAGGAACATCTCGCCAACACTCCGAAGCAATCGCTGCTCTACCGCGCGCTCGGCCTGCCCGAGCCCGAATACGCGCACGTGCCGCTGATCCTCGGTCAAGACGGCAAGAAGTTGTCCAAGCGCACCGGTGACACTGCGGTGGAGGACTATCGCACGAAGGGCTTTCCGCCCGAAGCGCTGTTCAACTTCCTCTGCCTGCTCGGCTTCTCGATCGACGACAAGACAACCGTCTTCAACAGTGAAGAATTGGTTGCGCACTTCGACCTGCACCGTCTGCAGAAGGGCGGCGCGATCTTCGATCCCGAGAAGTTGCATTGGTTGTGCGGGGAGTACCTGCGACGCGGGGGTGCCGCATCCCTCGCTGAACGCGCGCTGCCGTGGATGCAGGAGGCCGGGCTCGCTGCCGCGGCGCCGGACGCAGCCGAACGCGCTCGTCTCGAAGAGATCGCCGCGGCATTCCTGCCCCGCGTGGCGCTCTACAGCGAGCTTCCGCAACAGTCGGCCTTCCTCTTCGCCGAGGCGCTCGTGCCCGATGACGCCGCGCGCGCCGTTCTGGCCGCCCCGGAAGCAGCGGCCGCGCTCGCGGCCGCCGCCGAATCCATGGCGGTCGCGCCGTGGCC
>JAQBVK010000239.1 GCA_027623585.1 Planctomycetota bacterium | reverse complement strand
CGAGTGGTAGGCGCCACGGCCGCTGATGACCTGCTCGAGCTTGCCCGTCGCAAGGTCGAGGACGAATACGCCGTCGGCCGTGGCATCCGTAGCCGAAGCGGCAAACGCCAGTCGCGCGCCGTACTTGCTGAAGGCGTGGGAAGTCACATCGGGGAAGCGCCGCTCGATCCCGCTCGCAAGGCTGCGCAAGACCAGGACTTCGCCATTCTCCTTCTCCTTTTCCTTGCCCTTCGCCTTCTGACCCTCCTCCTGCGACTTCTTGGCTGTCGGTTCTGCCTCCTTGCCTCCCTCGAGGGCCTCCTGTTCGTGTTCACCGGCCGACGCAACCGCAGGGCTTGGCGTGGATGCGGTCTCGTTGGGTATCGACTTTGTCAGTCCCGACGACTCGATGGTGTAGGTCTCGGCTATTTCCGACACGCCCGAGTTGGCGCTCACGTCGGTGACCGACTTGGCGGGCGAGTAGGCGATCCAGTGCGCGGCCTCCTCGGGAAGACTGATCGCCCGAACATCAGGCAACGTGACGGAACGGTCGTTGATGAGGTCGAGGATCTCCAGCTTGGGCAGCGGTAACTCGCCTTTGAAATCCTCGTCTTCGCGAAGTTTGTCGAGCAGATCCGGATCCGGGTTGATCAGGTAGGCGACGAACTGGCTGTCATGGCTGAAGTGAGCCGTCGCGCCATTCAGGATCGTGTACTGCTTCTGCGAAGCGACTTCGCGAATCGTGAGGGTGGGCGCACCCTCGGGGGGTCGCACGGAGAACGCAATCCACTTCCCGTCTTCGGAGAGCGCCGCTTGCCCGATCGAGTTCCATTTCTCGTAGTCACTGTGGTCCAAGGCGCGTCGCCCTAGATCATCCTGCCCCGTCGCGTACGTTCCGCAAAGCACGAGCGCGGTCGCTGATAGAGCAAGGCTCGCGGGAATTCTGAAGAAGCTTCGGTACGTCATTCGATTCTCATGGCAAGGCTCGGGTCGCGGCGAGTGAAGGATGCCGGGATCGCTGACGCGATCCACGCCTCGTGGTCGAGGTCGACCAGGATAGGCGCAATGACCACTCGACCGCCTCGAACGCGGTCGGAGGACCTCGCGAGTCGACCTCGGGCCTTGCTCTCGAGCATCAAGGTCCAAGAACGAGACGCATTGGATGCCGCCCTTGCAGTCCGCGTTGGGCTACAGAGCCTGTTCGGAGCCAGGGAATCTCGACCGGCCATTCCGGGCCCCTTAGGGATTCGCCTTGCCCTCGGCTATTCTGCTTCGATGACAGCGAGCGAGCCCGGTTCCCCCCGCTTCACGACGACGCGCTGGTCGCTCGTCGCGCGCGCCTCGACACCAAGCCCCGCGGCGGATATCGCATTCGGAGAGCTGCTCGAGTGCTACTGGTATCCGCTCTATGCGTTCTTGCGCAGGAGCGGACTCGAGGATGCGGACGCGTGTGATGCGGTCCAAGGCTTCATGCTGCAGGCCCTTCAGGGTGGCCGTTGGAAAGGCGCGAGCGAGGACCGGGGCCGCTTTCGTTCGTATCTGTTGGGTGCGCTGAAACACTTCATCGCAAACGAGGCGCGGCATGCACGCGCCGCCCGTCGAGGTGGGAATCAGACGCACGTGACGCTGGACTTCGCACGAGGCGAGCAGCGCTGGTCCGCTGCACCTGCGGAGGCGGAAACCCCGGAGGCCGCGTTCGAGCGCGCTTGGGCCCGAGAGCTCGTCGCCCGCGCCCGAGCACGCCTGGCCGATGAGACGCGCGCGCGAGGTCGGGGTCGCCTGCACGACGAGCTCGAGGACACACTCGATGGTGGCGATGGCTCGCGCAGCCACGCTGTGCGCGCGGCCGCCCTGGGCACGACCGAAGGTGCAATCAAAGTCGCGGTCCACCGCTTGCGACGCCGTTTGGCCGAGCTCGTACGCGAGGAGGTCGCGCAGACGGTTGCGGGGGCCTCGGACGTGGAAGCGGAGCTGAACCTGCTCTTCACGGCGCTGGGTGGGGATGAGAATTTCGCGCCTGGGGCGTAACCTTCGGAGCGCGAACGTTCAGGTACGGATCAAGAGGAGTCTCCCCATGATGCCCGGAACCAATGCCTGTCCGCGCTGCGGCGCCGAACGCTCCGCCAATCCTTCTGCCCCGTGCGCGGCTTGTCTCGTCCGGCACGCGATCCGCACTCCGACCGGAGCGCTGCCGCCTGCTGCCATGACCGCGGAGGAGCTCTCCGCGCGCCTGCCCGGCTATGAAGTTCGGGCGGTGCTCGGATCTGGGGGAATGGGAACGGTCTACCACGCGCAGCACTTGAAGCTCGATCGGCCGGTAGCGATCAAGGTCCTGCGTCCCGAAGGCACCGACAATCCAGAGTTATCCGAGCGTTTCGAACGCGAGGCGCGTGTCCTTGCGAGCCTCGATCATCCAAACATCGTGCGCCTGCATGACTTCGGCCAGGTTGCAGGTCTCTTCTACATCGTGATGGAGTTCGTCGAGGGCGCGAATCTGCGTGAACTGCTCAGCCAGGGTCGCCTATCGACCCGAGACGTCCTCGGCTTCGCACCGCAATTGTGTGATGCGCTGCAAGCGGCGCATGACAAGGGCGTCGTGCATCGCGACATCAAGCCTGAGAACGTGCTGATCGACCTCGATGGTCGGGCGCGGATCGCCGATTTCGGACTGGCGCGGCTGATTGGGCATGCGAGCGATCCGATCGGTTTGACCGGCACGGGACAGGTCTTGGGTACACCCCACTACATGGCGCCCGAACAGGTCGCGGTGAACGGCTCGGTCGACCATCGCGCCGACCTGTACTCGCTCGGCGTCCTGATGTACGAAATGCTGACCGGCGAGCTGCCGATCGGCCGCTTCGGGCCGCCGTCGAGCAAGGCGCCGGAGAGTGCCGCCCTTGATGCACCCGTGCTGCGCGCTTTGGAAAACGAGCCCGACGCGCGCTTTCAAGCCGCGCGCGAGTTCAAGCAGGCGCTCGCGGAGGAGCCCATCGCGAGCGCAAGCGAAGTGAAGTCCGGGAGCTCGCGAACGGCGGTCACGCCGTCGTCCGAGCCCACAAGAAAATGGGATCAACGCAGTCCGTTTTCACGTGCGATGCGCGCTTGGGCGAGGTTCATCCTCGTCGTAGTGTCTCTCCCGATGCCTTGGTTCGCCGTTGACAACTGGCAGGCCGGCTTCCTGCGGGATCGGAGCTTGGGCTTCGGGGGCGCGATCGTGGCCAACGGATTCGAAGGCACGCTGCTCGGCATCCCCATCTGGGTCGTGGCCTTGCTGCCTTTGTACAGCGCAGTGCTCTACACGTTGGTTCAGAAATCGGGCGGAACGGCGCGGCGCGCGCCCGGCCTTCTGGAGGGTGCCGGCTGGGCCTATTGCCTTGGTGCCCTCCTGTTTCTCGCATCGGAACCTGGAGCCTCCTCCCAGTTCGGAATCTACTTCGCCATGATCGTATTCGGTGCGGGCGTCCTCGATGCGTTCGGGCCAGGCTGGGCAAGAGCGCAGGCTGCGCGACACAAAGCGCGCCCTCGGTCGGGCAGGCGACGCCGGGTCCTTCGAAAACCTGGTGCGGCACTGTCTGGCGACGAACGCGCGGTCAAGTCGCAGCGGGGGCTGTGACCTGAATGGCTGGGAGCTGAAAGGCTGGGACCTGAAGGCAGGAACACAGGAATCCGAGAATCGTTGCAACAAAGAGGACCACAGGGCACTTCCCAGATGTTCAGATTGAGAGAGTTCCACCTTCCCTGCATTGCCATTAAATCCAACCGAGCCGCATACATTCTCCTCGCCGCTGCCGCCACGGCCCCCGTAGGACTCGCCGATATCGAGTCGGATCAACTCTGGGTCCAAGGCCTCGTGGGCTCGAACTTCGGGATCATGCACGCGGACATCGACACGGAGACCGGCGAGGTGAGTGCCTGGGGAGATTACCAGGGGCTCGAAGGCGATCTCCTCTCCGTCGTGGTGCGAGATCACGCCGGCAACCTCCTCCACTCGCTGGCATTCACCGGATCGCGCACCGGTTTTGCCTACGGGAGCATTCTTGTCGACCCCACGACCGTAGCCGCCGCCCTCGACCAGGGTCTCGAGATCCGCTTCCTGACGGATGCCTTTCTGAACGGCGAGATGGGCGGATTCTTCGGATTCGACGGTTT
>JAQBVK010000238.1 GCA_027623585.1 Planctomycetota bacterium | reverse complement strand
CATTCGGGCATGGAGGATGGCGGAGCGACGGAAAGCGTGAATCCGAGGCCGCGGCCTTCCCAGATCAGCCGCACGTCGTGATCGATCACGCCGTCTCGCGCCTTGGCCTGCAACCAGAGCGCGGCAGCGACGGCGGCGCGCGGCTCGAGGATCTGAGGCATCCGCGCACGGGCTTCCTCTGCCGAGGAGAGTCCTAGAGCAACCGCCAGCAGCACGGTCGGCGATTCGCCGGCATTCATTCGCTCCAGCGGCGGCGGTGAGATCAGCATGGTTCCGAGCCAATCGAGGCGCGCGAGCATCGCCATGTCTTCCTCCAATCGCCCTTGCACGCGATCTTCGCTGCCCGGCGGAACCCCGATCTCGATCCAACCGCCCAACAAGGCGCGCAAACCGCGCAGGCGGTGGAGCACGGCTCGGAAACTCTTCGCGAGGAGCGCGTGAAGAAGATCATCCAAGGTGGAGGGCTTCGGGGGTTCGGTCACGTGTGGTGAATCTAACGCCGGTCTCGAGTTCAGGAAAGAAGGGTGGTGCCGGAGGGGGGACTCGAACCCCCACTCCCTTTCAGGAAATAGATTTTGAATCTATCGCGTATGCCGATTTCGCCACTCCGGCAAGGGTGGGAATCCTATCAGGATCGCGCCGTCGAGTGAGGGCGCAATCGCAGGAGCCTGCCGCCATGTAGTTCCACTTCATCCTTGCGTGATCGCAGGTCAGCGGCATCCACCGCCAGGCCTGGAGCCAATTCGAGCACGCCGGAAGCCGAGGAGCCGAGGCCGGCCGCTTCCATCCAGCGCCGCGCGCGCGCGCCGAGCGCCGTCCGCGCCGAAGCGATCGAATCGGCGCCGCTGCGGTTTTTCAGAGGTGCAAACTCCTCCGCGCGATCGGCCTCTTGCACGAGGCAGCCGCCGCGGCCTGCGAGCGGCAGTGCGTCGAAAACGAAGGTTTCAAATTTCACGGCTGGCACGGATGCCAGCAAACCGTCCGGACCGAGGGCGCGGACCTGCTTGCGCGCGAGGTGCAGCGGCAGATCCGCAGCCGCCATCTCCTGCGCGAAGGTCAGATCGATCGCGTGCATGGCAATGTTGCCGGCGCGCAGACGCAGTCCGCCGTCCGAAGCGCGCGTTTGCTGCGCCGCCGCGGGAAGGTCTGAGTATTCCACGCACTGCAGCAGGCCCCCGCACTCGGCGAGGAGTCCGACCTTCTCGGAGGCTTCGGTCTTGACCACAGCTTTGGAGGAAATGCGCGCCGCGCTCCCGAGATGGAAACCGAGGAAGGCAGGATCGGCCACCGGCGCGAGCGCGTTGTCGACTTGGCAGGTGAACAGCGTGCTCACTCCCCCATTGCCGAGCCGTTCGAGCAGCCCGTCGCGAGCAAGCGAGCGATACAGCCCGCCATGGCCGTCTGGATTCCTGAACAAACGATCCGGCGCGGCGCGGAGCAACTCGCCGTCCGGCGTCAACGCCGGGAGCGTGCCCTGGCAGGCAAAGTGCACGCTGCGCGCATCCAACCCGAAATGATTTCGAGCAGCGAAGTAGGCGCGCGTCGCGGCGTCGTTCTCCGGGCCGGTCATCAACACCCACGGCAAGGGCGCGCCTGCGCGTTCGCGCATGCGATGAACGGCTCCGGCGAGGATTTGAAAGAGGCTGGCTCCGCTGATGGGTCCGAGCGGATAAGCGCCCTTGGGACCCTCGAATCCGAGCCGCGAGGCCTGGCCTCCGGCCACCGTCACCACGGCGACGCGTCCGCCCCGGAGCTCTTCCCAGCCGCGTTCGGCGGCGTTCCGGACGCGGGGATCCTCGATCCGACTCGAGGGCGGCAACAATTCCGGCGGCTCGAGATCCTCAACGGCGGCCGCTTCCGGCGGCGCGCGTAGCGCAGCCCGCTGTCGCTCGAGCATCTTCGCATCGAGCGCCGCGATTTCAGCCGCGAGCGCCGCCGCGGCGCCCGGGCTCACTGCTCGTCGCTCTCGCCGATCCGATCGAGGGCTTCCTCGAGCAGACGAACCAGCAATTCCACCTTGCGCTCGAGCACCAACTGACGCTTGGAAATCTTCTCGACGATCGGCGGGAGCAGCGCCTCCAAGGTGTAGTTGTTGATCATGTTGATGACTTCCACGCGCGACGCGTCCGGCAACTTGTGGAAGTGGAAATGGTAGGCGTTGTCGAGCGCGTCCTCGGTGTAGTGCATCGCTTCACGAGTCAGCGTGCGCAGTTCTTCGGGGTCATGCTCGACGCGGAACACTTCCTTCTTGTAGGTCTTGAGGGCTTCGGCGAATTTTTTCTTCACGATTCGATGGGGTCAGGAGTGCCGACGGAAAGCGAGCGAGACGTTGTGACCTCCGAAGCCCAGCGAGTTCGAGAGCGTCGCGCGCAATGCGCGCTCGCGCGGATCGCCGGGCATGTAGTCGAGGTCACAGCCGTGTTCGAGGTCCGGCGTGGTGTAGTTCTTGGTCGGATGAGCCACGCCGCGATGGAGCGAAAGCGCGCAGACGACGGATTCCGCCGCCGCCGCCGCTCCTACGAGGTGGCCGATCATGGATTTCGAGGATGAGATCCACACGCGTCGCGCATGTTCCTCGCCCATGGCGATCTTGATCGCCTTCGTCTCCACCATGTCATTGAGCAAGGTGGAGGTGCCGTGCGCGTTGACGTAGTCAATGTCGCTCGGGTTGAGTCCGGCGTCTTCCATCGCCAGCGTCATGGCGCGTGCCGGGGTCAGCGCGGTGTCGTCGGGCGCCGTGATGTGACCGGCGTCGTCGCTCTGGCCGAAGCCGGCGAGCTCGCAATAGATGCGCGCCCCGCGCGCGCGCGCGTGCTCCTCGGACTCGATCACCAAGGCCGCGGCGCCTTCCCCCATCACGAAACCATCGCGGTCGCGATCGAACGGGCGCGAGGCCCCTTCGGGATCGTCGTTGCGCGTGGACAAGGCTTTGAGCGAGTTGAAACCCGCAAGGCACAAGGCGTTGGTGGTGGTTTCCGATCCGCCCGTGACCATCAGGTCGGCGCGGCCGGCGCGGATTTCGCGCATCGCCATGCCGATCGCGTGGCCGGAGGAGGCGCAAGCGGAGGCGGTCAAAAAGCAGGCGCCGCGCAAACCGAACTCGATCGCGATGTTGGCCGGAAGGCCGTTCGCCATCACGTTCGGGATGAAGAAGGGCGTGATCCTCCGCGGTCCCGAGGCTGCGAGCACGTCGTATTGCTCGAAGATGCTGGTGATGCCGCCAATGCCGGTGCCCATGATGCAGCCGGCGCGCTCGGGAACCGCGGCCGGCGCGTCGAAGCCCGCGTCCTTCCAGGCCTCGCGCGCGGCGAGCACGCCGATCTGCGTGAACGGATCCATGCGGCGCGACACCTGTTTGGTGAAGTGATCCTCCGCCACGTACACGCACCCTCTCACCTCCGCCGCGAAGTGCGTGGCGTGATGGGTGGTGTCGAAGCGCTCAATGATCCGCGCGCCGGAGCGGCTCGCGAGCAGCCCATCGAAAAGCGTGCTCGCCCCGATCCCCAGCGGCGTGAGTGCGCCGACACCGGTGATGACGACTTTGCGCCCGGGCTCTACCATGGGTCCGAACCGAGCTTGGAGCCCGGCTGGCCGGAGATCACCCGTTCAGTTTTGACTGGATGTAGGAAACCGCGTTCCCGACGGTTTGGATCTTCTCCGCATCCTCGTCAGGAATCGTGATGTCGAATGCGCTTTCGAACTCCATGACGAGTTCGACGGTGTCCAGGCTGTCGGCGCCGAGATCGTTAATGAAGGACGTTTCCTTCGCGAGCTTGTCGCGGGAAGTCCCCATGTGCTCGCACACGATCTCGTACACCTTCTCGGTGATCTCCGACTCGTTCATCGCGTCTATGGCTGCGTTTGCAGACTGGTGGGTTCGGTGACCGGAGATCCGGCCGTGAGGCCAAATTGTAGGCCCGCGCTCAGCCGAGGGAAAGTCCACCGTCCACCAGCAGAACTTGCCCGGTGACGTAGGCCCCGGACGGTCCCAGCAGGAAGCGCACTGCGCCGGCAATGTCAGCAGGGCGACCCTCCCGACCCAGAGCGATCTTGGCGACCATGCTCTCCCTCGCCGCCTCCGGAATCGCCTCGGTCATGTCGGTGCGGATGAAGCCGGGCGCCAGCACGTTGACGGTGATGTTGCGGCTTCCGAGTTCCAAGGCAGCCGAGCGCGCA
>JAQBVK010000237.1 GCA_027623585.1 Planctomycetota bacterium | reverse complement strand
GCGCTTCGGGACGCGCGTGGACGAGATTCTCCTCGACGGCGGGCGCGCCGTCGGCGTGCGTCTCGCAGGCGGCGAAGAGCTCCGCGCCGAAGCGGTGGTGCTCGCCGCCGGCCACAGCGCGCTCGACGCGTTGTTGATGGCGCGCGCCGCGGGCGCCCGCATCGAGGCCAAGGGCTTCGCGATGGGCGTGCGTGTCGAGCATCCGCAAGCCTGGCTCGACGAACTCCAGTACCACGGTCGCAAGGAAGAGGCAGGACTGCCGCCCTCCTTCTACGAGTTGGTCAGCCGATCGACCGACCGCACCGTGTATTCCTTCTGCATGTGTCCGGGCGGATGGATCGTTCCAAGCCAGTCGCAGCCGGGCAGCTTGGTGGTGAACGGAATGTCGCTCTCGAAGCGCGATTCGCCCTACGCGAACAGCGGCATCGTGGTGGAGCTGAGCCCCGAGGACTGGTGCGGCAAACGCGGCGGTCGCTGGGGTTGGCCTGAGCTGCTGCGCCGTGCGGCGACCCTGTCGGATCACCCGCTGCTGCACGAGGGTGCCATCGCGCAGGGGCGCTTGCCCGAACAGCCGGAGGAAGATCCGCTGTGTGGCGCGCGCATCCAACTTGCGCTCGAAGTCGTCGCGCACCACGCGGGTGGAGGGAGTGGGAAAGCGCCGGCGCAACGCGCCGACCGCTTCACGCGCAATGAGCCGCCGCAAGACGACGATCTGCGCGAATCTTCCTATCTGCCCGGCCTCGTCGCGGCGGACTTCAACTCGATCCTGCCCAAGGGTCTCGCGCAGCGCTTGCGCGACGGCTTCAAGGAGTTCGGGCGCGTGCTGCCGAGCTTCGACGGACCGATCGGCCAAGTGATCGGCGTGGAAACGCGCACCTCTTCGCCGGTGCGCATCGTGCGCGACGAGGAGACGCGCGAAGCCGAGGGCTTGCCGGGCTTGTTCCCCGCGGGTGAGGGCGGCGGCTACGCCGGCGGCATCGTCAGCGCGGCGCTCGACGGCATCAACGTGGCGCGAGTCCTCACCGGCCGGCTCACGACGCCCACACCTTGATCGCGTCATGATGCATCCGCTCCGCTGGCTCGGCAGCAGGCTAGCGCGATTCCTCGCGCGCCCTAGCAGGCGTGCGGCGCGACCGGCCACTTCGACTCCAGAGGAGCTTGCCCGCGCGCTGCGAAAAGGCGACGTGCTCCTGGTCGAGGGCTCCAGCCGCTTCAGCACGGCGATCAAGTACCTGACGCAATCCACTTGGTCGCATGCGGCACTGTGCGTGAGCGCTTACTCAGGACCAGAAGACCTGTGCCTCTTGGAGGCCGACGTCAACGAAGGCGTGCGGCTCGTGCCGCTCTCCCTCTTCGCGCACCGGCACACGCGCATCTGCCGGCCGGTCGGCTTGCGAGCCGAAGAAATCGACGCGGTCACCGCGCACGCGATGACGCAACTCGGACACCACTACGACCTGAAGAACGTGTTTGATCTTGCGCGGTGGCTGATCCAGAGGCCGCCGGTGCCGGATACCTGGAAGCGGCGCCTGCTCGCCTTCGGCAGCGGTGATCCGACGCGCGCGATCTGCTCATCACTGATCGCGCGGGCCTTTCAATCGGTGCACTACCCCATTCTTCCGGAGCGGGTCGAAGCCGACCCGGCTCACGCCGTCGAAATTTTCGAAATTCGCCACCACAGCTTCTTCACGCCGCGCGATTTCGACATCTCTCCCTACTTCAACGTCATAAAGCCGTCGATCGCGAGCGGCTTCGATCCGCACCAGATCCACTGGGCGCCAAAGTGAACCGGTCGCCCTTCCGGTAGAGGGCGAGGGTCACTCCGCTGGCCGAGTGAGAGCTTCCAGCGGTGGCATCGCGGAGGATTGAGCTGCGCGCGTCGAGGACGATCACGCCGCCTTCGCCCAGCACTTCGCAACTCCCGTCGGGATGGACGAGGACCGCCGTGCGCTCGTCGATGCCGACGCCGACTAGGGCCGGACGGTCGAGCACGGCGGCGAGCAGACGATTGAAGCGCTGCCGTTTCAGGAAGTGTTGATCCACAATCACTCCTTTCCAAAGGCCGATCCCGTTGGCGAGCTGCGTGCCGCCCGCGCGCACGCTCTCAAGGTCAGCGCTCTCGCCCCCCACGATCATCGCAGCGGAAAGCGCGGCCGCCCCGGCGCTGGTGCCGCCGACCAACGCACCGGCGAGCCACCGCGAACGAATGGCCTCCACGACTCCCGCTTCGCGCAACAGCAGCAGGAGTCGATTTTGGTCGCCGCCGCCGAGCCACAAGAAGTCCGCCTCGCCGATCTCGGCGCGCGCGCGCGCGGGATCCGTGAGATCGAGAACGCGCACCTCGTCTGCGCCCTGCTCACGCCAGAAGGCTAGCGACTCCGCGCCGGCTTGCGGCCGCTCCGAGGCATGAGGAATGATGAGCAGGCGCGCGTGCATTCCCCCGGCGAGTTCCAGAGCGCGCTGCGTGATCTCCTTCGTGGTCCCGCCTCCGCCGACGGCGAGCAAGGCGCCTTGGGCGAGATCAGCGGGAGCATGCGTAGCGTGCGGAGCGGCCGTGCACGCAGCGAACAGGAATATCAGAAGCGCGAGAAGGTGTCGCATGATCATTCCAATTTACGGCGCGGTTCTTCCGACGTCAGCACCAACTCTGCGCCGCCCACAGGATGCGGCACCACCAGGCGCGAAGCGTGGAGCCCAATGCGGGCATCCGGTAAGGCTCGGGCTGCGCCGTACTTGAGGTCACCGGCCAGCGGCAAACCGAGCGCCGAACAGGCCACTCGTAATTGGTGCGATCTTCCGCTCAGCGGCTCGAGCGCCAGCCGCGTCCCGGACGCATCAGCGCGCAAGATGCGCCAGCGCGTGACGGCGCGTTTCGCTCCGTCGACTCCGGCGCGCGCAGCCGGCACAGCCTGCACCAGATTGCGTGCTTCGTCCTTCACGAGCCACTGCTCGACCTCTCCCTCCCCCTCGGCCTCGGCACGCGCACTACGCTCCTCGCTCCAGCCCAGATACTCCTTCCTCACGGCGCCGCTGCGCCACGATTCTGACAGTCGCGACGCCGCCTTGCTGGTCCGCGCGAACAGCAGCACGCCGCTGACCGGCCGGTCAAGGCGGTGCACGACGCCGAGGAAGACCTCACCCGGCTTCGCGTATTTCAGCTTCAGATAGGCCTTGGCTGCCTCGAGCAAGGACGGATCGCCGCTCGCATCCGGGACCGCGGGCATGCACGCGGGCTTGTCCACCGCCAACAGGTGGTTGTCTTCAAAAAGAATGTGCAGCGTCATTCGCGCGTGAAGCGGGCACAGAATCCGCACGGCAACATGCGAGGGGCTCCGCGCGCAGAACTGTCCTGCTCTTCCGGTAGCGCCAATTCGCCGGTCTCGATCTCGCCGGCGCCGAAATCACGCAGCATGTTCGCGAATGCCAGCGGCGTGTAGCCGACCGCGTAAGCCGAGAGCACGATGAAAGAGCCCGGACGCGGATCGAGCAGCGCGGAGCAGGCCTCGAGCAACGGCGCGAGTCCGTTGTCCAACTCCCACTTCTCGCCCTTCGGCCCGCGCCCATAAGAGGGAGGATCCGCGAGGATGCCGTGGTAGCTGTTGCCGCGCCGCACTTCGCGCCGCACGAAAGCCAGCGCGTCGTCGAACATCCAGCGGATCGCATTCGCATCGAGTCCGCTGGCGCGCGCATTCTCGGCGGCCCAGTCGAGCGAAGCGCGCGAGGCGTCCACGTGCGTGACGGACCATCCGCTCTTCGCGGCAAAGACCGACGCTGCGCCGGTGTAGCCGAACAAGTTCAACAGGCGCAGCTCTTCGCCCTCGCCGTGCCGCCGCACGAGATCCGCGCGACGTTCCTCGACCCAGGCCCAGTTCACGGCCTGCTCCGGGAACAGTCCGACGTGTTTGAATGGCGTCGGCCGAATCACGAGACAGGCCGGCTCGGTCCACCCGACCGCAACCTCGATCTCCCACTCCTCCGGCACGGCGCCACGCTCGCGCTCCCAGCGTCCGCCCCGATCCGACTCGCGGACGAATACGAGTTCAGCGCGGCGTCGCCATTCCTCCGCCGAGAGACGCGGCCGCCACAGCGCCTGCGGATCCGGACGGCGCAGCACGGTGCGGCCGAATCGCTCCAGCTTTTCCGAATTGCCCGAGTCGAGCAGTTCGTAGGCGGCAAATGGCGGATGCGG
>JAQBVK010000236.1 GCA_027623585.1 Planctomycetota bacterium | reverse complement strand
GTGAGACCTACGCCGACTGGCGCGCCGAGGGCGCGACGCCGGGCGCGGTGATGTGGCCGCAGAAGCTCTACCCGCGGGTAGTGCGCGGCGGCTCTTGGGACGACGATCCCGAACTGCTGCGCAGCGCCGCGCGACGCGGCTCGGACAAGGAGTGGAAGATCCAGGATCCGCAGTTCCCGAAGTCGATCTGGTATCACACCGACGCGCGCTTCGTGGGCTTCCGCATCGTTCGGCCGCTGCGGCCGCCGCCGCTCGCAGAGCGCGCGCGCTACTGGGACGCCGACGTCGAAAGCGTCCGCGAAATCGACGCCAAGCAAAGACAAGGAGAACGCTCGTGAACCGCCGTGATTTTCTACGCTCCGCTTCCGCCGGCATCGTCGGCGCGACGCTCGCTCCCGAACTGCTCGCCGCGCGCGCGCGCGCCAACGCGATGGGCCGCGCCGAGATCCGCATCGCGCTGATCGGCTGTGGCGGTCGCGGCACCGGCGCTGCGATCAACGCGCTCTCCACCGAAGGCCCGGTGCGTTTGGTCGCGATGGCCGACGCCTTCCGCGACCGGCTCGATAGCAGCTTCGGCCACTTGCAGGGGGAGTTCGGCGACAAGGTGGACGTGCCTGAAGAGCGCCGCTTCCACGGCTTCGACGCCTATCGCAAGGCGATCGATTGCGACGTGGATCTGGTGGTGATGGCGACGCCGCCCGGCTTCCGGCCGATCCACTTCGCCTACGCGGTCGAAAAGGATCGGCACGTGTTCATGGAGAAGCCGGTTGCGGTGGACGCGCCCGGCGTGCGCGCGGTGCTGGCAACCGCGGCGATTGCGGACGCGAAGGGTCTCAAAGTCGGCGTCGGCCTGCAGCGCCACCATCAAGCCCACTACCTTGAGACCGTGCGCCGCATCCGAGACGGCGCGATCGGCGATCTGGTGTTGCTGCGCGTGTACTGGAACAGTGCCGGCGTGTGGGTAAATCCGCGTCAAGCCGGGCAGACCGAAATGGAGTACCAAATGCGAAATTGGTACTACTTCAATTGGCTGTGCGGCGACCACATCGTCGAGCAACACATCCACAACCTCGACGTCGGCAACTGGCTGATGGGCGGTTACCCGGTGAAAGCCGAGGGCATGGGCGGGCGCCAAGTCCGTACTGGGAAGGATTTCGGCGAGATCTACGACCACCACATGGTCGAGTACACCTACGCCAACGGCGCCAAGATGCTGTCACAGTGCCGCCACATGCCGAACTGCGCCGACAACGTCAGCGAGCACGCGCACGGCAGCAAGGGAACTGCAGACGTCAGCGGTGGACGCCTCAACGCGAAGGGCGGTTGGTCCTGGAAGTACGACGGCCCGAACTGGGATGCGTACCAACGCGAGCATGACGATCTGTTCACCGCGGTCCGGGACGGCGCGACCTACAACGAGGCCGAGAACGGCGCCAAAGCCAGCATGACCGCGATCCTCGGGCGCATGGCCACCTACTCCGGCCGTGTGCTGGCGTGGGACGAAGCGCTCGCCTCAGGCCAGCCCTTGCGTCCATCCGCGTACGCCTGGGACGCGACGCCGCCGAGCCTGCCCGACGAGAACGGGCACTACCCGATCGCGATGCCAGGCGTTTTCGAAGCCTGGTAGCCGGCCTCACTGGCAAAAACACGCTCTCTCGCGCGAAGGGCTCGCCCGTAGACTGACCGCATGCTGAAATCCGTCACCCTAGGCGTTGCCCTTCTGGCGAGCGCTCCCCTCCTCGGCCAGGGCTACGGCCCGAACTGGTTCGAGGACTTCGACGCCGCGGTGGCGGCGGCTAAAGAGCAGAACAAAGACCTGCTCGTGGACTTCACCGGCTCCGACTGGTGAGGCGGCTGCATCGACCTCCGTGAGAGAGTCTGGAGCAAAGAAGAGTTCGTCAACGGCGCCCGCGAGCAGTTCATCCTCGTGTCGCTCGACTTCCCGCAAGGGCAGGAAGCCAAGGATGCGGTTCCGAATCCGGACCGCAACAAGGAACTGTCCGAGTTGTACGAGATCAAGTATTACCCGAGCGTGATCTTGATGAACTCGGATGGCGAGGAGTACCTGCGCACAAGCAACATCGGCGTCGAAGCGCCTGAGTACCTTGAGCACATCCGCGCCTCCGCCGTCGGCGCGAAGAAAGCCATGGTCTCGGCCCGCGCACTCAAAGAGAAGTACGCCAAGACCGAAGACAAGGCCTCCGTCGTGCGTGAAGCGATCGCTGCGATCGCCAACGTGCCGGAAGGCGCGTCCAGCCTGAAGACGCTCGCTGAAGTCGTGCGACAAGGCTTGGCGCTGGATCCGGAGAACAAGAGTGGCCTGAAACTGGCGAGCTTGAGCGCGCTGATCAAGAGCGGCGGCAGCTCCGTGGGTGAAAATGAGTTGGCGCTCTCCATGGATCCGAAGAATGAGCTCGGCCTGTACGAGCAGGTCGTAGCCAAGGAGTTCGAGGGCAATCAAGACCCGGATGGGATGGACAAGTTCCTGGCCCACGTCCAGGTGCTCTACGACTGCGGCAAGATCCACGAGCCCGCCAAGGTCTCGATGGCCTTTGCGGTCGCCGCTTACGTCCTCGTGAACGAACGCGACGACACCGAGAAGGCGAAGATTTTCGCGGCGAAGGCGCTCGAACTCGGCGGTCTGCCTGAGTACGTCGTGACGATCATGGAAGAGATGGTCAACGGCGAAAGCGTCGAAGAGACGGTCGAAGAAGAGGTCAACTAGCCTCATCGCAGCCCAAGGGCGGACGCCTAGACTGAAGTCGTGGTGTCCGCCCTTCTCCTTTTGCTCACTGCGCAGCAGAGCTTGCCGCAGGGCTTCACGCCCTTGTTCGACGAAAGCAGCCTGGCCGGGTGGCGGGGCCGCCCACATCTTGATCCGCGGACGGAAGCGGCATGGAGCGCGGAGGAGCGGGCCAAGCAGCAGGCGGACTGGGACGCCGGCGTCGCGCAACACTGGAGCGTCGAGGGCGGAGAGATCGTCAACGACGGCGATGGTCCCTTCCTCACGACCGCGCGCGACTACGGCGATGCCGAATTCGTGCTCGAGTACCGCACCGTCGCGCTCGCCGACAGCGGCATCTACCTGCGCGCCACGCCGCAGGTGCAGATCTGGGACTGGACCGAGGCCGGCGGCAAGTGGAACCTTGGCGCGGACAAAGGCAGCGGCGGTTTGTGGAACAACGAGAGGCACTCGCGCTTTCCGAACCGCCTCATGGACGCGCCCTTCGGCGAGTGGAACCGCATGCGCATCCGCATCATCGGCGAACGCGTGTGGGTGTGGTTCAACAGCGCGCTAGTGGTCACCGCGGTGCCGATGGAGAATTACTGGGATCGCTCGCAGCCGCTGTTCGCGCGTGGCCCCCTGCAACTGCAGACCCACGGCGGCGAGATCCGGTTCCGCAATCTGGGGGTGCGCGAGCTCAGCGTGGACGAAGCGTCGGCGTTTCTGCACTCAGTTTCGTCCGAGTTGCCGTTCCGTCGCGGCGAGCAGGACCGCGCGGCCATGGAAGCGCTGTCGGATCAAGCTGTCTTCAACGGCACGAACTTGGACGGATGGCGCGGTGCGGTCGCGGGCTGGGAAGTCGTCGACGGCGCCATGCGCTGCAAGCCCAACTCCGGCGGCACGATCTGCACGGTGGAGGAATACGAAGACTTCGTCGCGCGCTTCGAGTTTCGCTTGCCGCCAGGAGGCAACAACGGACTCGCGATCCGTTACCCCGGCGAGGGCGACACGGCATACGTCGGGATGTGTGAACTGCAGGTGCTCGACGACACGGCCGCGCAATACGCGACGCTGCAGCCCTGGCAGTACCACGGCTCCGCCTACGGCATGGTGCCCTCGCGGCGTGGCTTCCAACGTGCGGTCGGCGAATGGAACTACCAGCAGGTCACGGTGCAGAGCGGGCGTGTGATGGTGGAACTGAACGGAACCGTGATTCTCGACGCCGATCTGCACGCGCTCGACGCAACCGCCGACGGCAAGGAGCATCCCGGCCGCATGCGCACGAGCGGCGCCTTTGGATTCGCCGGTCATGGCGATCCGGTCGAGTTCCGCCACGTTCATGTCCGGCGGCTCTGAAGCCGGCGCCTATCTGCTCGGCGCGAACGACCCCGAGCTGGCGCGGCTGCGCATCCAGCACGAGATCTGGCTTGCGCCGATGCGCGCTCTGCTCGACGCGTCCGGATTTAGTGAAGGGATGCGGCTCC
>JAQBVK010000235.1 GCA_027623585.1 Planctomycetota bacterium | reverse complement strand
CGTCGAATTGTCTCTCTGCCAATCAGATGCCGCGCATCAGTTCAGCGATGCCGACACCGAGTCCGGATTCCTCTCCGGGACCGGCAAGCAGAGTGCCGTCGATATCCAACAGCAAGAAATCAAAGGTGATGGTGTGGCCGCCGTCCGCGGTGATCACGACGTTCTCGAGACGACCGATGCTCGAGTCGAAGAAGCTGAAGCTCGCAGCGCCTGCCGAGTAGTTGCGAATCTTTTCAGCGGTGTCAGGGTGGCGGAGCAGACCATCCACGAGCGTGCCGGAAGCGTCGAGTTCGAACTTCAGGTACCGGAATTGTCCGGAACTGCCTTGACCGAGACCATCCCAGCGCCCGGTGAGCATGTCTTGGTCGAATTGGCCGACGCCACTGGAGCGCGACACGATGAAGGAGCCGGTGACCTTCTGCCCAGTCGACGAGCGCACCGTGAAGGATCCGGAGATCGAGGCCAGCGCCGGATCCATCTGGCCGCTCACGAGCAAGCGTGAGGAGCCGAGGTCGGCCTGAAGGTCGGTCTTCAAGACGCCTTTGGAGTTGAACGCGAAGCCCATCGTGGCCGCCGCGTCGGTCCACTCACCGCCATCGGATTCAGCGGCTTCCATGAGTTCGCCGTTGGCGAAGCGCAGGTAGACGTTGCGCACCCAGGCGCCGAGGGCCGACGGCTGGAGCTGGCCGATCCAGTCGCCTTCGAGGTCGGACAACAGGTAGGTCGTGCCGGCGCCGCCGCCGCCGCCACCACCGCCACCGCCGCTGCCGCTGCCGCCACCCACAGTGGCAGTGCCGCTGCCACCGCAGGCAGCCAGGGAAAGGAGGCTCGCCGTCAGAGCGCCGGCGAGAAGACGTTGAGCAAAGGGATAAATCATGGACTTGAACTGGTACAGAGAGAGGGAGGAGGTCGCAGCTAGGACGCTGAGTTGGGCAATAGAGTTCCTCTTTTCGCCAGCGGGATGCATTGGGGACGCCTGGAGATTACCCCTAAAAAATTTCCCCCCGCTCGTTTTTACGGCGGTATGGGGGCCGCAGAATGCCAGAGAAAACCAGGAGGAACTCGAAACTGCTCCAGACTCAGGGTTATCGTTGAACACTGACCGCTCCTGTTCCGTCCCGAACGGGAGCCCCTGAGAAACCTGCCCCCTCTGGAGCGGCGGCCGCAAGCCGTCCGCTTGATTCGTTTGAACCCTACCCCATGAAGCACATTCCCCACTTTTTGGCGATCGCGGTCTCCCCGCTCTTGCTCGCCCTGCCTAGTTTCGCCCAAAATCCGGGTGAGAGTTCTCTGAACGATTCCGTCAGCACTTCCCTCCAAGAGTGGAATGCAGCGACGGGGCGTGAGTGGCGCCTGACCCGCTCTGCCGAACTCGGCGGAGCCGGCCGTTTCCTCTGGGGTGCCTCCCGCCAGGCTTCCTTCACACCGCAGGACGACGCCGACTGGTACGAACTCGCGCGCATCGCCTTCGATGATGCCTATGGAATGTTCGGGATTTCGGATGCCGAACTCGAGCCGGTTTCGGTTCACCTGCTGCCGCTCGCACAGATTGGCACGACCGACAAGGTTTCCGTTGAGTTCCGGCAGACCGTGCGCGGCATCCCGGTGGTGCTGGCCTCGGTCCACGCTCTCTTCGCCACCAACGGCGACCTGCTGGCGCTCGACAACAACGCCCTGCCCGGCGCCGTGCGTCTGAACGTCAAGCCGATTGCCAACCTTTGGGAGGCGGCCGCGGCGGCGCGGCGCCACTTCGAAGGCGCCGAAGGCCGTGAAGCCGCCTTCCTCAGTGAGCCGAGCCTGGTCATCGTGGGCGAACTGATCGGCAAGACCGTCGCGCCGCGCCTGGCGTGGTCGGTTGAGGTGCGCAACGAGATCGATCCGTCGAGCCCCGCGGCCTTGCAGATCTACGTGGCGGCCGATGACAATTCGCTGAGCATCGTCAAGGTGGAAGAATTGATTCACCACCAACAGATCACCGGCCACGTCGAGTCCTACGCGACCCCGGGCACCAGCGCGCACCGCGCCGCGAACCCGCCGACGATCCACCCGATGCCGTTCTTGACGCTGACCAGCTCCGCCGGAAACGTCACCACCGACATCAACGGCGATTTCACCTTCAACAGTGCGAGCCCGGTGACCTTCACCGCTAAGTACTCGGGGCCCTACTGCCGCGTCGAGAACCAAGCTGCCGCGAACCACTCGGTCAGCCAGTCCTTCACGCCCGGCGTGCCGGCCACATTGACGATGAACACCGGCCAGACCGAATGGGTCACTTCCGAGGCATCCTGCTACGACTCCGTGCAGGACATGCGCAACTGGCTCAGGTCGATCGATCCGGGCGACACCCATCTGAACTTCCAGGTCGTGGCCAACGCCAACCTGAACCAGACCTGCAACGCCTACTTCAACGGCAACTCGATCAACATGTACCGCGCGGGGGGCTCCTGCAACAACACGGGCTTCAGCACCGTGGTGACGCACGAAGAGGGCCACTGGGCCAACGTGCTCTACGGCAGCGGCAACGGCTCCGACGGTTTCGGTGAAGGCAACGCGGACGTGTGGTCCATGTACATCTATGACACCGCGGTCGTCGGTGAGTATTTCTTCACCAACGGCGGCTTCATCCGCACCGGCAACAACACCCGTCAGTTCTGCGGCGACACCAACCGCGGCTGCTACGGCCAGGTGCACACGGACGGCGAGGTCCTGATGGGCGCGCTTTGGAAGGTGCGTGACCGGCTCAACACCAGCCTCGGCAACGCGGCCGGCGACCTGACCGCCGATACCCTCTTCGTCAACTGGATGAACGCCTACAACGACGGCCAAATCCATTCGATCATCGAGGAGCACTGGCTGGTGCTGGACGACAACGACGCCAACATCAACAACGGCACGCCGAACTACGGCGACATCGACGGCGGCTTCCGCGCCCAGGGTTTCCCTGGATACGCTCTGCAACTGATCGACCTGCAGCACAGCCCGCTGCCGGACACCCAGAACGAAGCCGGTCCCTACCTGGCGGCGGCGACCATCACCAGCCTCGTCGGCTCCACCATCACCGGCGCCGAGCTCACCTACGCGGTAGACGGCGGCGCGACGCAGACCATGGCGATGGCGAACGTGGGCGGAGCGAACTGGGAAGCGAACATTCCCGGCCAACTGAGCCCGGTCACGGTGCGGTACCACCTCGAAGCGCACGACGCGCTGAACAACGACTTGCGCGCGCCGCTGGCCGGCGAGTTCGAGTTCGTGGTCGGCGTGAAGACCGTCATCTACGCCAACGGCTTCGAAGGCGCCACCGATGAGGGTTGGACGCACGCTCAACTCGCCACCCAGGACGACTGGATGCGCGGCACACCGAACGGGAGCGCCGGCGACCCGGCGGGCGCCTACGCGGGCGCGAAGGTGTGGGGCAACGACCTCGCTCCTTCGGGCTACAACGGTGCCTACCAGCCGAACGTACACAACTACCTTCGGTCCCCGGTCATCGACTGCTCCGGCAAGACCGGCGTGCACTTGCGCTTCCAGCGTTGGCTGACCGTCGAAGAAGGAATCTATGACCAAGCCAAGGTCGAAGTGAACGGTGTCGTGGTCTGGGCGAACCCGCTCAACGGCGACCTCATCGACACCGCTTGGATGCCGATGGACCTCGACATCTCGCAGTGGGCTGACAACAACGCCAACGTCCAGATCACCTACCGTCTGCAATCCGACGGCGGTGTGAACTACGGCGGTTGGAACATCGACGAGTTCGAGGTCTACGTGCTCGATCCGGTTCCGGGCGGCGGCGATTCGATCCTCCTCTCCGGCCCGACGACGGTGCCCTCTGCGGCGAGTTCGTCGTGGAGCGTCACTCAGGCGCCGAACACGGCTCCGTGGTATCTGCTCGCGAGCAAGAACAACACCGGCGTGACCCATCAGGGCCACTCCTTCGACATTGGAACCCCGGTCTTCGTGATGGATTCGGGCACCACGTCGGGGGCGGGCGCCGCAAGCGCGTCGGCTTTCATTCCGGGCGCGCTGTCCGGCCGCACCGTCTACCTCGAAATCGCCTCGAGGGACGCCGGCCAGTGGTACGACTCCAACTTGCTCTCGGTCAGCGTCCTCTAAGCGCGGGATTCGGGGCGGGGCGGCTACCCAGCCGCCCCACCCTTTCCATACCTCCTCCCCTGTTTCATTCGATCCTGTGATGCGCTCCACGGACCTTTGATCCTGGAACGTGAC
>JAQBVK010000234.1 GCA_027623585.1 Planctomycetota bacterium | reverse complement strand
GCAGTCGTGAAAGCCGGTGTCTTTGCGGTCATCAAGATCGCGGTGTATATCTTCGGGCTCGGCGCTTCGGGCGCGAACTTCGAGTGGCTTGGATATATCGCCGGATTCACGATCATCGGCGCATCGATCATCGCGCTGCGCTCCGACAACCTGAAGCGCCGGCTCGCCTATTCCACGGTAAGTCAGCTCTCATATATTGTCCTGGCAATAGCCGTTCTGGCGCCGCTGTCCGTCGTCGGCGCGGTATTACACGTGGCAACTCACGCCGTGGCCAAGATCACGCTGTTCTTCGCAGCCGGGTCCATTTACGCCGCTTCAGGCAAGATCGATATCAGCGGGCTCAACGGCATTGGCCGGCGCATGCCGTGGACGATGGGCGCGTTCGCGATAGCGGCGCTATCCCTGATTGGCATCCCGCCTGCAGCCGGGTTCCTGAGCAAATGGATGATGTTCCAGGGCGCTGCAAGCGTCGGGCATTGGCTGGCAATTGCAGTTCTCGCCGCCAGTACCTTGCTGAATGCTGCGTATTTTCTGCCGATCGTCTATGCCGCCTTTCTCCGCGCGCCGGACCCCGGGGATGCGCCTCACGGCGAGGCGCCTTGGACGATGGTCGCCGCAATCACATTCACTGCGGTGGCGACACTCGCGCTGCCATTCGCGATCGCCGTGCCGCTTGGGCTCGCTCGCCTGGTCGCCGGGATCTCGCCCTAGGGGGATACATGACTGAGGAAAACAATCGCTACTGGCTCGATCGTCCCGAGAACGTTACCCGACTCTACCGCGGCTTGTGGATCGCCGGCGCGTTACTCGTGTTGCTGGACTTGGTCGTGCACCGCCACGCCGAAGTGGGCTTCGATGGATGGTTCAGCTTCTATGCCGTGTATGGCTTCGTCGCGTGCGTCGCCCTGGTGCTGACGGCGAAGGTATTGCGCCGTGTGGTGATGCGATCCGAGGATTACTATGATCGCTGAACTTCCCGCCGGATTTATCCTTATCGCGGCCGGACTCTTGCTGCCGCTGGTGCCACGCGCCGGCAAAGGCGCCCTTGCGCTCGCCGCGCCCGTCCTCGCGTTTGCACAGTTGCTGTGGATCGGTCCAGAGTACCGCCTGGAAGCGGAGGCCTTCGGCTTTACCCTCGAGCTCGTGCGCACCGATCGACTGAGCCTTGCCTTCGGGTACATCTTTACTATCGCCGCGTTCCTCAACGCGGTGTATTCGTGGCATCAGCGCGACGGCGCCGAACAGCCCGCGGCCTTGGTCTACGCGGGCAGCGCGCTGGCGGCGGTATTCGCGGGCGACCTGCTCACGCTGTTTGTGTTCTGGGAGCTGTCGGCAGTGGCAGCGGCGCTTGTGGTCTGGGCCGGCGGCCGGCCTCGCGCGTACGGCGCGGGTATGCGCTATCTCACCGTCCAGCTCACCTCCGGCTTGCTGCTCGCCGCCGGCGCTGCGCTGCGCTACGCCGATACGGGCTCCCTGGCTTTCGACTTTATCGGCCTCGACACACCCGCCGGCGCGCTCATACTTCTAGCCTTCGGCATCAAGTGCGCGTTTCCCTTCCTGCACAACTGGCTGCAGGATGCCTATCCCGAAGCCAGTCCCACGGGCACGGTGGTACTGTCGGCGTTTACAACCAAGCTCGGCATCTACGCCCTCGCGCGCGGATTTCCCGGTACCGAGGCCCTGATCTGGATCGGCGCAACGATGGCGGCTTTCCCGATCTTCTATGCGGTCATCGAGAACGACCTGCGACGCGTACTTGCTTACAGCCTCAATAATCAACTCGGCTTCATGGTAGTGGGGATCGGCCTCGGCACCGCTATGGGACTCAACGGCGCCATCGCGCACGCCTTCGCCGACATACTGTTCAAGGGGCTGCTCTTCATGTCCATGGGCGCCGTGTTGCTCCGCACCGGCACCGTCAACGGCACGGACCTCGGTGGATTGTACAAGTCCATGCCGTGGACCACGGGCTTCTGCATCGTCGGTGCGGCGTCGATTTCCGCCTTCCCGCTGTTCAGCGGTTTCGTCACGAAATCGATGATCATGACCTCCACCGCGCAGGAGGGGTACCAATGGGTATGGTTGATCCTGTTGTTCGCCTCCGCCGGCGTGTTCCACCACGCCGGTATTAAGATCCCGTTTTTCGCCTTCTTCGCGCACGACTCGGGCATCCGCTGCAAGGAGGCCCCCGTGCCCATGCTGATCGCCATGGGCATCACCGCGGCGCTATGCATCGGCATCGGATGCTTCCCTACGATGCTGTACGCGCTCCTACCGCTGCCTGTCGTCTACGAACCCTACACCGCTGCGCATGTCCTGGCGCAGTTGCAGCTACTCGTGTTCTCGGCGCTGGCGTTCTCGTGGCTGATGCGCAATGGCATTTATCCACCCGAGCTGCGCTCCGTGAACCTTGATTTCGATTGGATCTTCAGGGGGCTCGGCCGGCGCGGGGTGATGGGTGCCGAAGTGGTGATTTACCTCGGATGGCATTGCGCGTCGCAATGGAAAGAGGGATTGCAGGACAGGATCGCAGGCGCGGCGCGTCGATACCATGCGCCGGGCGCAATTTTCGCCCGCACCTGGCCTTCCGGAAGCTCTGCGCTGTGGATGATGATTGTATTGCTGGCACTACTGATCGCGGGTTACCTGGCGTAGCAGAACGGTCGGGAATGAACGTGGCGCGGACGGCCCCGAGTGCGCCGCCGAAGAGCTATAATGTCGCGGGTACGGGCACGGCCGCTGCGACGTGACCATTCGGGCGCATCAACAACTTCGCAGCCCGGCGCCTGTGTCAATGTAGAGGAGTTGGCGACATGGCGGGATACGACGATATTTACTATCGCAGCAGCGACGGCCTCGAGCTATATGCTCGCGACTACACCCACCGCTCGCCGAAAGCGACGCTCTTGTGCCTGCACGGCCTGACGCGCAATTCAGCGGATTTCGCCCGTCTGTGCGAGCACTTAAATGATGATTACCGGCTTATCGCCGTCGATCAGCGCGGCCGTGGATTGTCCGCCTCGGATCCCGATCCTGCGAACTACAATCCCCAGGTCTATGTGCGCGACATGCTCACCCTGCTCGATCGTCTAGAGCTCGAACGCGTCACCGCAATCGGCACCTCGATGGGCGGCGTCATCATTATGGCGCTCGCCGCAACCCAGGCGCGGCGACTCGCGGCCGTCGTCTTGAACGACATCGGCCCCGAAATCGATCCCACGGGCATCGCGCGGATCCGCAGCTACGTCGGCAAGTTGCCGCCGGTGGCGGATTGGGAAGGCGCGGCGGCGCAGGTTCGCGCAACGAACGAAGTCGCGTTTCCAGACTACGGCGCGGACGACTGGCTCGAATTCGCCCGCAACGTGTATCGCGAGGACACGGCGGGCGTGCCGGTGCCGGCCTACGACCCCGCGATCGCGCAATCGCTGAGCGCCGCGCGCGCGACCGTCGATATGTGGCCGTTATTCGATTGCCTGAATGATGCGCGCGTGATGGTCATCCGGGGTGCGACCTCGGATATCCTGGCGCCCGCGTGCGTGGAAGAGATGCGACGCCGGCGACCGGATCTTCTGTCGATCGAGATACCGCGACGCGGTCACGCGCCGATGCTGGACGAAGCGGCGGCGATCGCCGGGATCCGTCAATTCCTCGACGCCGCGGATTGATATCGGCAGCCTTCCCGGCGCGCGATCCAACTGTCAACGCGGACGCTCTCGCTCCATCGCATCGCTGCGTCGCGCGGAGCCGTCATCGCGATACTGTTGCACCGAGTTCGATCTCCAACATCGCGCGGCGCGCGTACCGCCCGGTCAGTCTCGAGAAAAAATCGCCGACGCGCATCTGCCAGCCGTATTTCTTGCGCAGAGCGCAGTTGGCTCGCGCGAGCGTCCCGGCGGCGTCCACGAGGCGTGCCCGTCCGTCGCACCAGTCACTCAGAACGCGACCCTTAAAGTCGCACGCCGCCATGCGCACTGCGGGGTTGCTACGCAGACGTTTGACCTTGCCCGCCTGCCCCTCGCTGAATACATAAAACCGATCCTCGACAGCCGCGATCCAGACGGAGGTCGCGACCTCCTGCCGCTGCGGCGAAACGTAACGAGGCTGACGTAGCGCGAACGCGCGGGATCGAACATCCTATTATTCATCCTCGCAGAGGCCTATCAGGAAACGCGCGCAGGTGGGCCTGCGGCCAAGTCGGGATAGCCGGACACGCAGACCGTTAGCAGGAACGGCCAGACCAACCGGACCCGGGACGAC
>JAQBVK010000233.1 GCA_027623585.1 Planctomycetota bacterium | reverse complement strand
CTCGTCTTTGTCGCGAAAGAATCCCGTCCTGGCGAGACCCGCGTCGCCGCCACTCCCGAGACCGTGGCCCGCATGATCAAGGCGGGCCTGCAGGTGAAGGTTGCCGAGGGCGCGGGTGCGGGCGCCTACGTGGCCGACTCCGCCTACGAAGCGGCTGGAGCCAAACTCGTGCCGCAGAGCGCTGGCTTGGCCGCCGCCGACATGGTGTTGAGCGTCGCGCCGCCGTCCACGGCAGATCTCGCCGCCCTGCGCAAGGGCGCGGTGGAGATGACTCTGCTCGACGGCGCCCGCCACCCCGACTCCGCGCGCGCCCTCGCCGAGTGCGGCGCCACGGTGTTCGCGATGGAGCTCGTTCCGCGCATCACCAAGGCACAGAAGATGGACGTGTTGTCCTCGCAAGCCAACATCGCCGGCTACAAGGCGGTGCTGATTGCCGCGCAGGCGCTTCCGAAATACTTCCCCATGCTGATGACCGCTGCCGGCACCGTGCGGCCGGCGCGCGTGGTGATCTTCGGCGTGGGAGTGGCCGGACTGCAGGCGATCGCTACCGCCAAGCGTCTCGGCGCGGTGGTCGAAGCCACCGACATCCGCCCCGAAACCAAGGAGCAGGTCGAATCGCTCGGCGGCAGATTCATCGAAGTGAAGCCGGACGAGGGCGCGGCCGAGCCCAGCGTCTACGCGAAGGAGGCGAGTGACGACTACAAGCGCCGCCAGCGCGAGGCCGTCGCCGCAAGCGTCGCCCAAGCCGACGTCGTGATCACCACCGCGCAGGTCCCAGGTAAGAAGGCGCCGATCTTGGTGCCGCCCGAGATGGTGCAATCCATGCGCGCGGGTTCAGTGATCGTGGACCTCGCGGCCGAGCAGGGCGGCAACTGCCCGCTCTCCAAGCCGGGCGCGACCGTCGTCGAGTACGGCGTGACGATCATCGGCCCCGTGAACTTGCCGGCGGGGACCTCGGTGCACGCCAGCGAGCTCTACTCGCGCAACGTGCTTGCCGCCGTCGAGCACCTGATTCCCGCCAAGGAGAACGAGGCGCGCGCGATCAAGCTCGACTTCGCTGACGAGATCATCGGCGCCTCGGTCGCGATCCACGCCGGTGAGATCCGCCACGCCCCCACCGCCCAAGCCCTCGGCGTTCCCGTTGGAGCCTGATTCATGCTGATCCCGCTGCTCTTCGTGTTCTTGCTCGCGATCATCGCGGGCTTCGAACTCATCACCAAGGTGCCGCCCACGCTGCACACGCCGCTGATGTCGGGCGCCAACGCGATCTCCGGCATCACCGTGGTCGGCGCGATCCTCTGCGCGAATGCGGCTCCGGAGTACTCGACTCTCGCGAATGTGCTCGGTTTCCTCGCGATCGCGTTCGCCACGATCAACGTGGTCGGCGGCTTCCTGGTCACCGACCGCATGCTGGGCATGTTCGGCAGCAAGGGCAAGAAGAAGAAGTAGGCCATGAACATCGGCGAACCCCTGTTCCTCGTCGCGACGCTGCTGTTCATCTTCGGCATCAAGCGGCTGTCCAAGGTCAAGACCGCGCGCAGCGGCAACCTGCTCTCCTCACTCGGCATGCTGATCGCGATCGTCGCGGTGGTGGCCTCCCCCGGCAAGGAAAGCCTGGATAACGCCATTCCCCTGAGTTGGTATTGGGTGCTCGGCGGCCTTGCTGCAGGCGCGGTACTCGGCATCATCCTCGCGCGCGTGGTGAAGATGACCGGCATGCCGGAAATGGTGGCCATGCTGAACGGTTTCGGCGGCGCCGCGTCCTTGTTGGTGGCGCTCTCGACGTTCTGGGGTGGTTACCTCCACAACAAGAAGGAGGCAATCGGTGCGTTGATGGAGAGCAAAGCCGTCAACCAACTGGCTCCTTCCACCGTGGAGGGGCACATGCTGTCTGTGCTCGGCAGTCCGGTCTGGATGGTCGCGATCCTTGCCTCGGTGCTGGTCGGCGGCATCACGCTGACCGGCAGTCTGATCGCCACCGGCAAACTGTCGGAGAAGATCACCGGCGCGCCGATCCTGCTCCCCGGACGCCATTTCATCGTCGGCTTCCTGTCGCGGGCTGGGAATTGAACGGCGCCCAGGCGGCGATCGCGCTGGTAATCGTCACCGGCATCGCCTGCCTGCTCGGCGTGCTCGCGGTGATCCCGATCGGCGGCGCCGACATGCCGGTGGTGGTGTCGCTGCTGAACTCCTACTCGGGCATCGCCGCGGCGATGGCTGGTTTCGTGATCAACAACTCGCTGCTGATTGCAGCGGGCGCGCTGGTGGGCGCGAGCGGACTGATCCTTACCAACCTGATGTGCAAGGCGATGAACCGCTCGCTGCTCAACGTGCTGGTGGGCGGCTTTGGCGCGACCGCATCGAGTGCCGGCGGCGGCGGCAAGTCCGAGTACAAGAACGTCAAGACTGCGGCGCCCGAAGAGGCTGCGATGATCCTCGAGGATGCGACCAGTGTGATCTTCGTTCCCGGCTACGGCATGGCCGTGGCGCAGGCACAGCACGTGGTGAAGGAACTCGGCAAGGAGATGGAGAAGCGCGGCGCCGTCGTCCGCTACGCGATCCACCCGGTCGCCGGGCGCATGCCCGGCCACATGAACGTGCTGCTCGCCGAGGCCGACGTGCCTTACGAGCAACTCTGGGAGATGGAGCGCATCAACTCCGAGTTCAAGAACACCGACGTGGCGGTGATCATCGGCGCGAACGACGTCGTCAACCCCGCCGCCATCGATGATCCGCAGAGCCCGATCGCGGGCATGCCGATCCTGATGTCGCACGAGGCACGCACCGTGCTCATGGTGAAGCGTTCCCTGTCTCCCGGCTACGCCGGCATCAAGAACCCGCTGTTCGAGCGCGACAACACCTTGATGTGCTTCGGCGACGGCAAGGCCTTCCTCGAGGAAGTGCTGAAGGAGCTGAAGTCGGCATGATCGGCAACTTGCGCGCCGGGCTCCGGCTCGCGTGCGCGGGGCTCTGGCTGATCGCCATCACGCCGGTGGTGCTGCTGTCCGCGCTGCTGTCGATCGGCAGCCGCGGACGCCTCGCGCGCAACGGCGCGCGCGTGCACTGGTTCTGGGCGCGGGTGCTGCGCTGGATCTTCGGCATCCACGTGCGCGTCGAAGGTCCGCGCCCGCCCGGCGGCGCCTTCCTCGCTTCGAACCACCTCACCCACTTCGACATTCCGGTGCTCGCTTCGGTGTACCCGATGCAGTTCGTCGCCAAAGCGGAGATCGCGAAGTGGCCGCTGTTCGGACAGCTCGCGCTGCTCGCCGGCACGATCTACGTGGATCGCGAGGATCGCGCCTCCACCCCGAAGATCGTCGCCAGCATGAGCCGCTACCTAGAGCACGGTGCCCGCGTAGTGCTATTTCCCGAAGGCACCTGCG
Organism: Planctomycetota bacterium; assembly: GCA_027623585.1. GTDB lineage: Bacteria > Planctomycetota > UBA1135 > UBA1135 > UBA1135 > JAQBVK01. The sequence continues at coordinate 878 of JAQBVK010000233.1, read as the reverse complement.
GCAACGGCCTCGAAATCTCTCGCTTCAAGCCGCCGCTGTTCGCGCCGCCGGTGGCTTTGGGCCTGCCGACCGTGCCCGTCGCGATCCGCTACAGCGGAACTGGAGCGGTGTGGACCGAAGGCTCCATGGGCGCGCACATGGCCAAGATGCTCCGAACCGCTCGCATCGACGTGTTGGTGCGCTTCGGCGAGCCGACGCTTCCCCACAGCGACCGTAAGGCGCTCGCCGCCGAAGCGCGCGATCGCGTCGCGGCGCTTTACGACCTCGCCGCTCCGGCTCAGGGCTAGAATCCGGGCATGTCTCGCCTGCTTCCCGTCCTGCTCGTACTCGCTGCGCTCACTTCCTGCAGCCAGACCGTCCGCCAGGAGCGGATGGCGGCATCCGAGTCGGAGTGTGACTGCTGTTCCGGCATGGCGGGCGCCGCCGACCTTCCGGCTTGGGTCGACGCGCCGAACTTTCAGATCCTGACCGAACGCGTCGCTGCTTCCGGTCCGCCGACGCTGGAAGCCGTCGCGGGTCTGCGCGAACGCGGCTACGGAATGGTGATCGATTTGCGCACTGCGCAGGAGCCGGGTCAGGCTGAGGAACGCGCCGCCGCCGAGGCGGCCGGACTGCGCTATGTCCACATTCCCGTCGCCGGCTCCGGCTTCGATCTGACCGATGCCGCGCGGTTGCGCGATGCGCTCGCTTCCGCGCCCGACGGCAAGGTGCTGCTGCATTGCCGCAGCGGCGGCCGCGTCGGCGCGCTGTGGGGACTCGCCCAGGGCTTCGATCGTGGACTGACTCCGAATCAGGCAGCCGAGGTCGCGAAACAAAGCGGCCGGACCGTTTCCGATCCGGCCGCTGCGCGGGTCGCCGAGGAATTGACCACGGCGCTC